>NZ_JBHLZP010000150.1:0-16513 GCF_042429965.1 Actinoallomurus acaciae | reverse complement strand
CGCTCGGCCCGCAGCCGCGGCAGCAGCCGCCCGAGGCGGGCCGCGCCGTCGACGCCGGCCGCGACGAGGAGGGCGGCCAGCGCGACGTTGTAGTGGAACCGTGGCTCCCACCAGTGCCCGAACCGGTTCGCCAGCATCCGCTCGGCCAGCAGCGGCAGCACGGCCAGCGTGATCGGTGACATGAGCGGGAGCAGCAGCAGCGGTGCCACCAGCCACAGCATCGTCGTCACCTTCACGTGCGGGGTGACCAGGAGCCTCCCGACGGTCCACGGGTGCGTGAGCGCGCCGGCGGCCGCGTGCGGCAGGTCGCGGCCGAGCGCGTCGTACGCCCAGTAGTAGTCGGCCGAACCGCCGAAGGCCGGGATCAGCACCCGGGAGGCCAGCCAGGTCCAGAGCACCCCGGCCACGAGGTGGAGCGCCCCGCGTCTCCGTTCGCCGGGCCGGGTCAGCAGGTACAGCCCGAAGCCGGCGACCAGCAGGCCCATGTCCTCCTTGACCAGCAGCAGGGCGCCGGCCGCCGCCGCGCTCTGCCACCGCCGGCCGGCCTCGTGGCGTTCGAGCATGAGCATCGACAGGACCGGCGCGAACGCCATCTCGTGAAAGTCGAACGCCAGCGTCTCGGCCACCGGCCACGCCAGCGCATAGACGGCGGAGACGCAGTACGCCGGCCCGCTCCCGAGCCGGCGGCGCGTGAACGCCCAGAGCGGGACGATCGCCAGTGCGAGCAGCACCGACTGGGCGACGAGGAGGGTCTGCGGCCCGTCGTGGATCCAGTACAGCGGCGCGAGCAGCGCGAGGATCGGCGAGAAGTGGTCGCCGAGCACGTTGAAGTGCGCGCCGAACCCGTTGTGCACGCCCTTGACGATCGCCACGGGCAGGTGGAACCGGCTGTAGGACCGTACCGCCTGGTCGAAGATCACCAGGTCGTACGTCGTGGTGCGGAGGGCCCAGAACCGCAGGAGGGAGTACGCCGAGTAGACGGCCGCCACGACCACGGTGAGCGTGCCGACGGCCACCGCCTGACGGCGGGGCGCCCGGGTCCGCGGTTCTGTGGCCTCGGTGAGCATCAGCCGAGCGCCTCGCGCAGGCGCTTGGCGTACTCGCGTGCCTCGTCGTCGGAGTCGTACTTGGTGCGCGGCCAGAAGAACCCGCGCAGGCCGTCCTTGCGGTTGCGCGGCACGACGTGGGTGTGCAGGTGCGGGACGCTCTGGCTGATCCGGTTGTTCATCGCGACGAACGACCCGGCGGCGCCGAACACGGTCTCCATCGCCTCGGCGAGCCGCTGGGCGGCGCCGAAGTAGGGAGCCAGCAGTTCGGGCGGCAGGTCGGGCAGGGTCTCGTAGTGCTCCCGCGGCACGAGCAGCGTGTGCCCCTTGAACAGTGGCCGGGTGTCGAGGAAGGCCACGGCGGGCCCGTCGTCGTCCAGCACGACGTGGGCGGGTCGCCTCCCCGCGACGATCTCGCAGAACGCGCAGTCCATGGTGGCATTCTTCCGCTTACGTTGGGCTTATGTGACGCCGGTAGAGTCCGGGGTCGTGCAGTTGGAGCAGGTTGCCTTCCGCTACCGGCGACGCGCGCCGTGGGTGCTCCGCGATGTGACGCTGACCGTACCCCGGGGACGGCTCATCGAGGTCAGCGGGGCCAACGGAGCGGGCAAGTCGACGCTGTTGCGGCTGCTGGCCGGAGTGGTCCCCCCGGTACGCGGCCGCGTGTCGGGCCGGCCGGCGCGCGTCGGGTACGCCCCGGAGCTCTTCCCCGCCGCCCAGCCCTTCACCGCGAGCGCCTATCTGGGCCACATGGCGAGGATCCGGGGCGTCGACGACTCCGCCGTGCCGAGGTGGGCGGCGCGCCTGGGCTTCTCCGGCCTGCTCGACACCCGGCTGACCGACCTGTCGAAGGGCAGCGCCCACAAGGCGGGCCTGATCCAGGCTCTGATCGCCGAACCCGACCTCCTGGTGCTGGACGAACCCTTCGCGGGACTGGACGCCGAGACCCGTACGGCACTGCCGTCGCTCCTGTCCGGCCTCACCGCGGGCGGCACGTCGGTGGTCGTGAGCGATCACCAGGGCGACCTGCGAAAACTCCCGGACGTCGTCCGGTGGCGCGTCTCGGGCCACACGGTGACGACGGGCGACATACCGGACGAGCACGCGATCGTGGAGGTCACCGTACGCTCCGACGAGGCCGACGCCCTGGTCGAACGCCTGACCGCCGACGGCTACCATGCCCGCCGCCGATGACCGCACGCCTCGACCACCGGCGGCCGTCACCCCCCGCTTCGCCGCCCTTCGGAAGACGGACGATGATCGCTGTAGTGCGCTACCAGCTCAGTGGGTACCTGCGCTCGGTGCGCGCGCTGCACCCGGTGCTCGCGCTGGCGTTGCTGTTGGCGATCATGTTCTCCGACCCGGTCGGGGGTACGCCGGCCGAAGTACGGCAGGGGACGATGAACGCCATCGCCGACCTGGCCGTGCTGGTCTTCCCGATCTGCGCCTGGGCGGCACGCGGCCTCCTCGACACCGAGCCGGACGTCCAGCGGCACGTGTCCGCGGTCACCGCGGGCCGCCGGCGGGCCCTCATCGCCGGCCTGGTCTCCGCGTACGTCTTCAGCGTCGTGCTGGCGCTGATCGGCCCGATCTACCTGCTGGCCGAGGCCGCCGGTTCCGGGTTGACGCCTCAGGTCGCCCTCAGCGCCGCGCTGCTCCCCCTGTCGGCCCTGGCCGCGACCGCGCTCGGCGCGCTGACCAGCCGCGCCGTCATCCCCTCGACGGGCACCTCGATCCTCGTCCTGCTGGGCGGCTGCGGCCTCAACCTCATCGTCGGCATGACACCGCTGCGCCTCCTGGCGATCCCGATGATCGACTGGATGCGCGCCGCCGGCCACGGCCCCTCGGGCCTCACCGGCGCCTTCCCCGAACTGGCCGCACGCACCCTCGTGTGGACCGCTCTCGCGCTCGCCCTGTACGTCCGGCTGCGCCGCACCCGCCCCTGACGTCGAATCGCGGCGCCGCTCAGCCCTCGGAGCGGAGGCGTTCGATCTCGGCCGCCAGGCGGTCCAGGAAGGCGTCCACCTCCGCCTGCCGGTAGCCGGGACGCATCCGGGTCGTCGCGAACTCCGACTTCTTCACCACCGACGCCCGAGCGCTCCCCTTCCGCAGGGTGGTGATGGTCGTGTCGAGGAAGTCGTCGACCTCCTGCTCGTCGTACCCGGGGGTGAGCCGCGTCGTCCTGAACCGCACGTTGCGCACCAGGCCGATGAGCCGGTCCACCTCGCCCGAGGCCATGCGGTTGCCGCCGGCCTCGTCCTCCAGCGCGCGGATGTACTCCTCGAGCTTGTCGTCCACGGCCTTCATCCGGTACCCGCGCACCGCCCGCCCGAATCTCGTGCGGTTGACCTCATCGGCCGTCACCGGCGGCGCGTACAGCGGGCTCCGGCCGAGCGTCCCCTCGACACGGCCGATGAGCGCGTCCACCTGAGCGGTGCTGTAGCCACGGAGGGCGCGCGGAAAGTCTGGCATCCGAGCATTGTTTCCGATCTCCGCCGCCCAGGCGATGCGTTATGGCCGTAACCGGCCCGCGGATCGGCTTCGGGTGTGCCTATCCCTGCCGGGTCCGCAGCGGGGGTTCTTGAGGCATCGCCGCGAGCTGCCCGCAGGCCCCGTCGATCTCCTGACCACGCGTGTCGCGTACGGTGACCGGCACGCCGTGCGCCTCCAGATGCCGGACGAACTCGGTCTGGACGGAGGGCCGCGAGGCGGTCCACTTCGAGCCGGGCGTCGGGTTGAGCGGGATCAGGTTGACGTGCACGGGATGGCCCTTGATGAGCCGCCCGAGCAGGTCGGCGCGCCAGCCCTGGTCGTTGATGTCGCGGATCAGCGCGTACTCGATGGAGACACGCCGCCGGGTGCGGTCGGCGTACGCCCAGGCGGCGTCGAGAACCTCGGCGACCTTCCAGCGCGTGTTGATGGGAACGAGCTCGTCACGCAGTTCGTCGTCGGGCGCGTGCAGCGACACCGCGAGGCGCACCTTCAGGTCGAGGTCGGCGAGCCGTCCGATCGCGGGTACGAGACCGACCGTCGAGACGGTGATGTTGCGCTGGGAGATGCCGAGCCCGGCCGGACTGGGGTCACTGAACCGGTGGATCGCCCGCAGCACGTTGTTGAACGACGCGAGCGGCTCGCCCATCCCCATGAAGACGATGTTGCTGACCCGCCCCTCACCGCCGGGTATCTGGCCCCGGGCCAGCGCGCGGGCCCCGGCCACCACCTGCTCGACGATCTCGGCCGTCGACAGGTTACGGGTGAGCCCCGCCTGACCGGTCGCGCAGAAGGGGCAGTTCATGCCGCAGCCGGCCTGGGAGGACACGCACATCGTCACGCGGTCGGGGTACCTCATCAGGACCGACTCGATCAGCGTGCCGTCGAACGCCTTCCACAGCGTCTTGCGGGTCATGCCCTCGTCGCAGACCTGGTCACGCACCGAGGTGAGCAGGGGCGGCATCAGCTCGGCCACGAGACGGTCCCGCACGGCCGCCGGCAGGTCGGTCATGTCAGCCGGGTCATCGACCAGCCGGCCGAAGTAGTGCCGGGAGAGCTGATCGGCACGGAACGGCTTCTCATCCAGCGCGGCGACGGCCTCCCGACGCTCGTCGGGAGACAGATCGGCGAGATGACGGGGCGGCTTGGCCCGCCGCGGCGCGGCGAAGGTGAGCTGAGCGGACATGTTCGTACCAGTGTGGCAGACACCTGGGAGAGCTTTGACCGCACGTCACCCCCGGCCGCACCTGCGATCGACACAGCCCCTTAGCGAACGCGGACACCAGCACCGACACCAGCCCCACGACAAGACCGCCGCCACGCCCCGAGCGTAACGAAGCGGACACGAAACGCCTAGGGGGGCGAAGCGGACGCCCGAAGCCTTCGACGCCCCCGAGACGGCCGCGAAGCCCTTAGCGACCAAGAATCGCAAGCCGAGACCTGCGACGACCGCAAGGCGGAAGCGAAGCTCCCGGCAACAGCGAGCCGAACACCGAACCCCGAGCATGAACGCGAAGCCCCGGAGACCGCGGAGCGCAAGCCGAGGCCTTCGAGGTTCGGTGTTTGCTTCGTGAGCGCCGGGGGTTTGGTGTTGGCCTCGTGGTTGCCGCAACCAAGCGAACGTCGAACCTCACCGACCGCGAAGCGAACTGCGAAACCCTTGGCGCCCGCAGGCAGACACGAAGTCACCAGCGACCACAGAGCGAAACCCCCGGCAGCCGCGAGGCCAAGGCCGAAACCCCCGGCAACTACAGACAACCGCCAAGCACCCAACGACGGCGAAGCGAACCCCGAAACCCCCGGCAACCACGAGGTCTACGCCAAACCCCTGACGACCGCGAAGCAAACGCCGAACCCCCACCGACCGCGAAACGGACACCGAAACCCATGGCGCCCGCAGGCAGACACGAAGTCACCAGCGACCACAGAGCAAAACCCCCGGCAACTACAAGACAGCCGCCAATCACCCAGCTACGGCGAAGCCCGCGGCGACCGCGAAGCGAACGCCGAGGCCCCCGGCGACCACGAGGCCGACGCCAAACCCCCGGCGCTCGCGAAGCAAACACCAAACCCCTACCGACCAGGAGGCGAACGCCGAAACCCCGGCGATCGCAGGGCAACCGCCAGGCCCTCCGCAGCGGCGAGGCAGACGCGAAGCCCCCAGGGACAGTGGGGCAGACACAGGGCCCCCAGCGACAGCGAGGCAGATACGAAGCCCGCCAGCGGCGCAGACGCGAAGCTCCCAGCGACGGCGGGGCAGACACGAAGCCTCCAGCGACAGCGAGGCAGACGCGGGGCCTCCAGCGACGGCGAGGCGCGAGCCGAAGCCTGCGGTGACCGCGCGACAGGCGCCAAACTCCAGCGCCCGTCGGGCGAGGGCCGAAACCCCCCGGCGGCCGCACGGCAGACGCGAATTCCCCGGTTGCGGTGAGGCAGGCGTCGGGTCGGTGAGTGCGTCTCAGGGTGCGGTTTGGACAAGAGGGGGTTCTGTCGGCCGGTCGGTGCTCCGCGCGGGCCCCGGAATCACTACAGTCCCTTCCTATGCCGGTATTGCGTAGAACGCCGCGGGAGGCGCGGGTCCTGCTCAGTGACACCAGCCCCTACGGGAGCCGTGTCCTCGACGTTGAGTTCGACCAGGTCGCCACCGCGGCGTACCTGCGTACCAGTGACGGAGAGACGGTCGCGGCCAGCTGGGTCGCCAATCATCAGGAAGCGCCGTACCACGCCGATCTGGCGCGGCTCAATGCCGGCCTGGTGCCCGCGCTGCCCAGCGGCCGTACGAAACACCCCAAGGGGCGGCCGCCGCTCGACCCCCGGACGTTGAAGGTCGTGTGGTTCGAGGAGGGTGACGGGGTCGCGTTGATGGAGGCCGGGCAGCCGTTGTGCGTCATCCCCGGCTGGTCCGACATGGACCGCGGCATCCCCGGATACGCGCGGGAGGCGATCGGGCGGAGCCCGTTCGCGTTCGCGCTCGACGATGAGATCGACGAACTCGGCCCCCGGATACTGCAGGCCGAGGCGTTCTGGAGCTGGCGGCGTGGGCAGGGCGCCTGGGAGGCCTTCCAGCAGTCACTGCTCGGCCATCTCCTGAGCCGCCTGGGGCCGGGCGGCTACTACTGGCATGACATCGGCCGCCAGCCGGCCCGTACGGACAACGGGTCGCAGCCCCCCGTACCCGCGCCACGACCTCCCGAGCCCGCGCCACGGCCCGCCACGCCCGCAGCCACCACGCCGCCGCGGCGCGAACCGACCGTGGGCGTCTCCGAGCGTCCGGCGCGCGGCGACCGGTCGTACAACGTGCTGTCGACCGTCGGCATGAGCTGCCAGCGGATGCCCACGGTCGAGCTGTACGAGGACAACGTCGGCGAACACGCCCGCATCGAACTCGCGGTCGCCACGACCTTGCCCAGCGTGCAGGCGGGCAGGGTCTTTCCGTGGCTGGCGCAGTATCCATGGCAGGCCGTCACCTCCTTCGCGCCGGGCGACAACGTGAAGTGGTATCACGAGGCTCGGACATTCCCGCTGGGCCCGACCTGGGAAGGCGTCCTCCTGCTCGACAACCCGAACCGCCTCGAGGGCCCGGCCGCGCCCGATCTGACGGCGTTCTCCTTCGGCGGCGACCGGGTGCAGTGGCTGTGGATCGTCCCGATCACCGAGGAGGAGCGGCAGTACGGCAAGCAGGAGGGTTCGGACGCCCTCATCGAACGCCTCGCCCGCAAGGGGCGCAGCTGGGTCGTGGGCGAATAGCCGAGGCTCGACGCGGGAGCGCGTCCCGGCGCTCGACACCGTACGGAGGCGGCAACCGCCCCGTACGGTGAGGGCCACGCGCCGGGCGCCCGCGATCGGCCGCCCGGCGTCACGGGTCTACGTGGGCGGCACGAACACCTGGAACAGCAGCCAGACCACCGGGACCGTCGCCAGGAGCGAGTCGAGGCGATCCATGACCCCGCCGTGTTCGGGCAGGAGGTTGCCCATGTCCTTGATCCCCAGGTCCCGTTTGATCATCGACTCGATGAGGTCGCCGAGAGTCGCCGAGCAGACCGCGGCCGCGCCGACGATGACGCCCTGCCACCAGTGACCGTGCAACAGCCACGGCAGCAGGAATCCTCCGACGATCATGCAGGTCAGCGCCGAGCCGCTGACCCCCTCCCACGTCTTCTTCGGGCTGATGGAAGGGGCCATCTTGTGGCTGCCCAGGAAGGAACCGGCGAAGAACCCGCCGATGTCGCTGGCGACCGTGACCGCGATGAAGATCAGTACGCGGTCGGCGCCGTCCGAGGCGGCCAGCAGGAGCACGACGAATCCGGCGAGGAACCAGATGTAGGCGGTGGCGAACACGCCCGCCGTCGCGTCGCGGACGTAGCCGTCCTGGCCTCGGGGCAGTCGCCAGAGCAGGACGACGAGGGACGTCAGGCCGAAGCCCGCGACCAGCGCGGTCGTACCCCAGAAATAGGTGCACAACACCGTCGCGAGCCCGCCGGCCATGACCGGCACCCACGGGATCCGGATGCCGCGCGAGTCGAACGCCCGGATGAACTCCCAGACCGCGATGCCCAGGAAGATGACGACGACGGCGAGAAAGATCTCTTTGACCGTGTAGAGCGACAGCAGCACCACGGCGCCCAGCCCCACACCGACCGCGACGGCGATGGGGAGGTTACGGCTGGATCCGCGCTTCTTTTTGCCCGTGTCCGCCTGCTCCTCCGGGATCTCCGGTGCCGGCATGGGGGCTTGTTCGAGTCCCACTAGACCTCGAGCAGCTCGGCCTTCTTGTGTTCGAGCAACTCGTCGATCTTGGCGACGTGCTTGTGCGTGAAGTCGTCGAGATCCTTCTCCGCGCGGTGCACCTCGTCCTCGCCCGCGTCGCCGGCCTTGGCGAGCTTGTCCAAGGCGTCCTTGGCGTGACGGCGGATGTTGCGGATCGAGACCCGCGACTCCTCCGCCTTGTGCCCGGCCACCTTGGTGAACTCCTTGCGGCGCTCCTCCGACAGCTCGGGGAAGACCACACGGATGATCTTCCCGTCGTTGCCCGGGTTGACACCCAGGTCGCTCTCGCGAATGGCCTTCTCGATCGCGTTCATCGACGAGGCGTCGTACGGCTGGATGATGACCATGCGCGGCTCGGGGAGCTGGAACGACGCGAGCTGGTTGATGGGCGTCTGCGTCCCGTAGTACTCCGCGGTGATCTTGTTGAACATCGCGGGCGTGACCCGGCCGGTACGGATACTGGTGAAGTCTTCCTTGGCGACAGTGACGGCCTTGTCCATCTTCTCCTCGGCCTCGAGGAGGATTTCGTCGATCACCTTAGGCTCCTGTATTTCAACTGTCCGCCGGACATACCAATGTGCCGATCTTTTCACCGCGTACGGCACGCACGATGTTGCCCTGACCCATCAGGTCGAAGACCACGATCGGCAGGCCGTTGTCCATGCACAGGCTGATCGCGGTGGCATCCATGACCTTCAGCCCGCGCTGCAGCACCTCGCCGTACTCCAGCCGGTCGAACCGGAACGCGTCCGGGTTCTTCTTCGGGTCCGCGTCGTACACGCCGTCGACCTGCGTGCCCTTGAGCACCGCGTCGGCGGAGATCTCCAGGGCGCGCTGGGCAGCGGCGGTGTCGGTGGAGAAGAACGGCTGGCCGATCCCCGCTCCGAAGATGACCACGCGGCCCTTCTCGAGGTGCCGGATGGCGCGCCGCGGGATGTACGGCTCCGCCACCTGCCCCATCGTGATCGCGGTCTGCACCCGCGTCTCGACTCCGAGCTTCTCGAGGAAGTCCTGCAGGGCCAGGCAGTTGATCACGGTGCCGAGCATGCCCATGTAGTCGCCCCGGGCGCGGTCCATGCCGCGAGCCGACATCTGCGCGCCGCGGAACATGTTCCCACCGCCGCACACGACGGCGACCTGCACTCCCTCGCGCGTGACCTCGGCGACCGCCTTAGCGATGTGCTGCACGATCGCCGGGTCGATGCCGAGCCCCTCACCGCCGGCGAACGCCTCACCGGACAGCTTGAGGAGGACACGTTTCCAGCCATGGGACTGGGACGACGGAGCCGCCGTCGTGTCGGTCGTTTCCTTCTCCTGCACGGCGGCGGCTCCTTAGTCTCTCGTTCTGTCTTCGGCGACCCTCAGGCCTGTCCGACCTTGAACCGGGCAAAGCGCTTGACGGTCACGCCGGACTCCTGGAGGACCTTAGCGATCGTCTTCTTGGGGTCCTTCACGAAGGGCTGCTCAAGAAGGACGAAGTCCTTGAAGTAGGACCGTACGCGTCCCTCGACGATCTTGGGAATCGCCTGCTCGGGCTTGCCCTCCTCTCGCGTGATCTTCTCCGCGAGGGCCCGCTCCTTGGCGACGACGTCCTCGGGGACGTCGTCGTTGCTGAGGTACTTCGGCGACATCGCGGCGATCTGCTGCGCGATGTCCTTGGCGACCTCGGTGTTCTCGCTGTCCAGCTCGACCAGCACGCCGGTGGTCGGCGGCAGGGACGGGTCGGACTTGTGGAGGTAGCTGGCCACGTAGCCGCCCGTGAAGTGAGCGAAACGACGCAGCTCGAGCTTCTCGCCGATCTTGGCGCTGTTGTTGTCGATCAGCTGCTGGACGGTCGTACCCGGCTCGATCTCCGCGGCGAGCAGCGCCGGCACGTCCGCCACGTCGGTGTTCGCGACGAACACGGCGATCTGGTCGGCCAGCGCGATGAACTGCTCGTTCTTCGCGACGAAGTCGGTCTCGCAGTTGAGCTCGATCAGCGTGCCGTCGTTGTCGCCCTTGAAGTGCTGGGCGACCAGGCCGTTGGCGGCGGTGCGCTCGGCGCGCTTGCCGACGTCCTTGGCGCCCTTGAGACGCAGGAGCTCGACGGCCTTGTCGAAGTCGCCCTCCGCCTCGGTGAGGGCGTTCTTACACGCCATCATGCCGGAGCCGGTGAGCTCACGTAGCCGCTTGACATCGGCGGCGGTGAAGTTCGCCATTGTGGTCTTTCTCTTTCGTCTTCGGTTGTCGGCCGGCCGTCAGGCTTCCTGGGCGGGCTGCTCTGGCGTCGTCTCAGCCTGCGCCTCAGCCGGAGCCTGCGCCTCAGCCGGAGCCTGCGCTTCAGCCGGAGCCTGCTCCTCGGCCGGGGCCTGCTCCTCAGCGGGAGCCTGCTCCTCGGCCGGAGCCTGTGCCTCCGCCGGGGCCTGCGCCTCAGCCGCGTCGGCCTCGGCCTTCTTCTCCAGCAGCTCGCGCTCCCACTCCGGAAGCGGCTCCTCGGCTCCCACGGCGACCGGCTTCTCGTCGCCGGAGGCGGAGGCGCCCGCGCGGGAGATCAGGCCGTCGGCGACGGCGTCGGCGACCACGCGGGTGAGCAGACTGACGCTGCGAATGGCGTCGTCGTTACCCGGGATCGGGTAGTCGACCTCGTCCGGGTCGCAGTTGGTGTCGAGGATCGCGACGACCGGGATGCCGAGCTTGCGCGCCTCGTTGACGGCGATGTGCTCCTTCTTGGTGTCGCAGATCCACACCGCGCTGGGCACGCGCGCCATGTCCCGGATACCGCCGAGGGTGCGCTCGAGCTTGTCCTTCTCACGCTTGCGCATGAGGAGCTCTTTCTTCGTCAGGCCCGAACCCGCGACGTCGTCGTAGTCGATCTCCTCGAGCTCCTTCAGGCGCGTCAGGCGCTTGTGCACGGTCGAGAAGTTGGTGAGCATGCCGCCCAGCCAGCGCTGGTTGACGAAGGGCATGCCGACGCGCTGCGCCTGCTCGGAGATCGACTCCTGCGCCTGCTTCTTGGTGCCGACGAACAGGATCGTGCCGCCGTGGGCGACCGTCTCCTTGATGAAGTCGTAGGCGCGGTCGATGTAGGACAGCGACTGCTGCAGGTCGATGATGTAGATGCCGTTGCGCTCGGTGAAGATGAAACGCTTCATCTTCGGGTTCCAGCGCCGGGTCTGATGCCCGAAGTGCACGCCGCTCTCGAGCAGCTGCTTCATGGTAACGACGGGTGCCATGCCCGTTCCGCTCCTGTCTGGCCCTGTACGGACCGTTCTCGGTTGTTCTGGCGCCCGTGCGTGCCCCTGCCGCGACTGCCGTCACGGACCGAGAGGGCCGCCCCACCGTTCGCCGATGGCCGGCGGGCGCGTGAATTCGGTCATGCGACCGTTCAGTCAGTGTACCGGCGGTGCGCCCCTGGCGTGGAATCAGCGGGAGTTATCCACATTGGGGCGGAGGCTCTGGCGGCGAACACCGGGCGGATTCAGGCTGTGGCGGCATGACGTGGAGCGGAGTTCTCCTGGTGATCACGGCGTTGCTGCCCGCCGGTCCCGCCGACCATACGGGGTGGCGGTGGCCGCTGCGCCCGGCGCCGGAGGTGTTACGACCGTACGATCCTCCGGCCCATCCCTGGGAGGCCGGTCACCGGGGCGTCGACCTGGCGGCCCGTCCCGGGCAGGCGGTGTACGCGGCCGGGCCCGGCCGGGTCGGATTCGCACGGGACCTGGCGGGACGCGGGGTGGTCACCGTGATCCACGGACGGTTGCGCACGACCTACCTGCCCGTACGCGCGACGGTACGGCCCGGACGCGCCGTGACGGCGGGGACGCGCATCGGCGTGGTGGAGGGCGTGCTCGGGCACTGCGGCCAGGTCGCGTGCCTGCACTGGGGGCTGCGGCGAGGGTTCTCGTATCTGGACCCGCTGATCCTGGTGGGCCGGGCCCCCGTACGCCTGCTGCCCTGGTGGGACGACGATCCCCCCTGAACGCCTGCGGCGAGAGTTATCCACAGACCGCACAGGCTCTACCACTCAACGTGACCATCGGGCAGTTTCGGTGTCCGGAGGTGAGGACATGCGCGCGAAGGACGTGCTCGGGCGGCTCGGAGAGGACGCCGCCGTCCGGCATCTGATGGGGCTCGGCTGGACGATCATCGAGCGCAACTGGCGGTGCCCGGAGGGCGAGCTCGACATCGTGGCCCACGACGGATCCGGCCTGGTCGTCTGCGAGGTGAAGACGCGTTCACGGGCCGCGTACGGCACTCCGCTCGAGGCGATCACGCCCGCCAAGGCGGTGCGGCTGCGCCGGCTCGCGATGCGCTGGCTGGCGTCGCACGGCATCAGCCAGGCGGCCGCCGTCCGCATCGACGTGATCGGTCTCGTACGCGCCGGGCCCGGGCGGTTCGACGTCGACCATCTCAAGGAGGTGTGCTGAATGGCGCTCGCCCGCACCAGAGCCGTCGCCCTCCTCGGCGTGGACGGCCAGATCGTCGACGTCGAGGCCGCCATCACCAACGGCGTGCCCGGCCTGCACCTGGTCGGCCTCCCGGACACCGCGCTCAGCGAGGCACGCGACCGCGTACGGGCAGCGATATTCAACAGCGGCGAGACCTGGCCCAACCGCCACGTCACCGTGTCCCTTTTCCCCGCCAGCCTGCCCAAACGTGGCAGCGGGTTCGATCTCGCCATCGGCGTTTCGGTGCTCGGCGCGAACGAAGCCGTGCCCGTCGACGCCTGTGCGGGCCTCGTGATGATCGGCGAGCTGGGCCTCGACGGCCGCATCCGGCCCGTGTCCGGGGTTCTGCCGGCGGTCCTGACCGCGGCCGAGAACGGAGCCGACACGGTGATCGTGGCGAAGGGCAACGCCGCCGAGGCGTCGCTCGTGCCGGACGTGAAGGTGGTCGGCGTGGGTTCGCTCCGTGCCCTGCTGGCGCTGCTGCGCGACCTGCCGCCGCCCGAAGAGCCCGATGAGGAGACCGCCGACCTGACGGGCCGCGCCCCCGCCGACGTGCTGGCGTCGCGGTCGAAGGCCGGGCGTGGCGACCTGGACCTCTCCGACGTCCGCGGGCAGCCGGTGGGGCGCAAGGTCCTGGAGATCAGCGCGGCCGGCGGTCACCACGTGTTCCTCACCGGCCCGCCGGGCTGTGGCAAGACGATGCTGGCCGAGCGGCTCCCCACGCTGCTGCCCGACCTCGACCACGGCGCGGCACTGGAGGTCACGGCGATCCACTCGGTCGCCGGCACTCTTCCGGCCGACCAGCCACTGATCACCAGACCGCCGTTCCAGGCACCGCACCACACGGCGTCGCGAGCGGCCCTGGTCGGCGGCGGCGCCGGCCGGCTGATCCGGCCGGGCGCCGCCTCGCTCGCGCACCGGGGCATCCTGTTCCTGGACGAGAGCCCGGAGTTCGCCGGCGGCGTCCTGGACGCGTTACGACAGCCCCTCGAAGGGGGCGAGGTCGTGATCGCCCGGTCGGGCGCGACGGCCCGTTTCCCGGCCCGGTTCACGATGCTCCTGGCCGCGAACCCATGCCCGTGCGCCGCTCCGAAGCCCCGAGACTGCAGCTGCGCCCCTTCCGTACGACGCCGCTACCTCGCACGCATGTCCGGGCCACTGCTCGACCGCGTCGACCTCAAGTCCCAGCTGGAGGAGGTGACCAGGACCGAACTCCGCTACGACCTGACGTTCGCCGAGTCCACCGAGGTCGTGGCCGAACGGGTACTCACGGCACGAGACCGCACGAGAAGACGTCTGTCCGACACCCCATGGCGCACGAACGCGGAAATCCCCGGCCGCGAACTACGCCGCCGCTTCGCCCCACCCCACGATGCCCTGTCCGCCCTAGACCGCCCACTGACCGACGGCCGCCTGAGCGCCCGAGGCCTCGACCGAGTAGTCCGCGTCGCCTGGACCCTCACCGACCTGTCCGGCAAACAGACCCCCACCGCCGACGAGGTAAACGAAGCCCTCAGCCTCTGGGAGGGCCGCACTTGACCACCACCACCATCACCACGAACCGACCCCACCACCCACCATCACCACGCGCCCACACGACCGCCCCACCATCGCCACCGACCGGCCGACCCACCACCACCAACGACCACCACCAACCGGCCCGGCCACCGACCGACCCGACCGCCCCACCATCACCACGGGCCGACTCGACCACCCGCCAGAGCACCGACCGAACCCACCCGAGCCACACATCCAGCCGCGCGTGCGCAAAAACGCACCCCGAGGCCAGGCGACCGCACCCCAACAGACCGCCAATACAGCAACCACACCACGACGACCCTCCGCATCGCGGCTCATGCCACATCACCAAGCCAGCCCCAGCAACCACATCCCCATCTCCGACACACACGCCCAGCTATCCACCCGAACTTCGGCAGCACGACCACCGCCCCCGAATCACGCATCCAGCCACGCGTGTGCGGAGCGCCCCCAGGCCAGACAGCGGCGCCCCAACACGACCACCGACGCAGCGACCACACTACGACGGCGCACCACCTCGCGGCTCATGCCACACCACCGAGCCAGCCCCAGCAACCGCACTTCCACCCCAACAGACCTAACACCCGAACCTCGGCAGCGGGACCACCACGCACCCGAATCACAACACGCCCAACATGCCTGCATCCCCGCATCCGAGCTCCTGGGGCGGCGGCCGCCACGCCAGACACCCACAGGCGGTGATCTGCCGCACCACTCCGGTGCCTCCGACGACGCCCCATAGCCCCAGCGGCATATCCGGCGTTTCGAGACGAAGGAGAGATATCGATGATCGTTCCTGCCGAAGAACGGTTGGCGCGGGTGTTGTTGACCGCCGTGGCGGAGCCCGGTGATGAGCGCTTAGGGCGTCTGGTCGACTTGGAGGGGGCGCAGGGCGCGATCAAGGCGATACGGGCCGACGAGGTGCCCGGCTGCGACGACGAGAGCGAGCTTCGAAGACGGTTCCCCGCCTGGCGGGCCCGGCTGTCCGAGGCCGACCCCGAACGGCTTCTGGCCAGCGGTGAGGAACAGGGCGGCCGGCTGCTGTGCCCGGGTGATGCCGAGTGGCCCTCCCAGCTCGACGACCTCGGGGCGGCTCGGCCGTACGCGCTGTGGGTTCGTGGTGACCAAGACCTGCGGTTCGGATGTCTGCGTTCGGTCGCGTTGGTCGGCGCTCGTGCCGCATCGCCGTACGGAGTCCACGTCGCGGCCGAGATGGCGGCCGAACTGGCGGACAACAACTGGACCGTGGTCAGCGGCGGCGCCTACGGGATCGACGCCGCCGCGCACCGTGGCGCGCTCGGTGGCGATGGGACCACGGTGGCGGTGTTCGCCTGTGGAGTGGACGTGACCTACCCGAGTTCGCATTCGGCGCTGTTCTTGGAGATCGCCCAGAGCGGGCTGCTGGTGAGCGAACTCCCGCCCGGCGCGACGCCGACGCGTCCGCGTTTCCTGATCCGGAACAGGGTGATCGCGGCGTTGACCCGCGGCACGGTGGTGGTCGAGGCGGCACAGCGCAGCGGTGCCATCAGTACGGCCCGCCATGCCCGTGATCTCGGGCGTGCGGTGATGGTGGTGCCCGGGCCGGTCACGTCACCGACGTCCGCCGGCTGCCACACGATTCTGCGTGAATGGGCTGAGGCCGTCTGCGTGACCGATACAGCCGACGTACTCGACCGGGTCGGGCTCATCGGTGATGACCTGGCGCCCGAACGCCGAGGCCCGGTGCTCGACCGTGACCGGCTCGGCCCGGCGGCGCGGGATGTCCTCGAAGCATTTCCGGCTCGGGGCGGAGTGGGCGCCGCCCGCATCGCCGTGAACGCAGGCGTCGACCTCGACACCGCACTGGCCTGCCTCGGCGCACTCGCCGCAGGCGGATTCATCGAACGCTGCGCGAAGGGATGGAAGCTACGGCGCGACTCAATCCGATCATGAGAGCACCACCGCCACGAACGCCTTCGAGTCGGCGGCTCTGGTGTGGTGGCCACGGGACCTTCGCTGCCGCTGAGGCTGCTGGAGGCCTCGGCCTGCGCCGATGCCGGTCTGGACCTGGCGAGCTGAGACACCGGCATCGGTAGCGGCCTCGGCCACGCTGGCCATGCATGGCCACGAGCTGGACTCGGTACGGCACGCTCCGCCGTACCGACACGCTCCGCCGTGTGGGGCGCGCAGACGTGCGGGGGACGCGGACGTGCGGGGGACGCGGACGTGCGGGGGACGCGGACGTGCGGGGGACGCGGACGTGCG
>NZ_JBHLZP010000149.1:0-16538 GCF_042429965.1 Actinoallomurus acaciae | reverse complement strand
GACCGCGTCCGCGCCGTGCCCGGCCGCCGCCGGGCCGCGCGGCCCGCCGGCGGGTGGCAGTACGCGGAAGCCCACCGAGGTGGAACCGGCCGGAGCGGGATCTGGATCGCTCCGCTCCGGCCGTACCGAGGTGATCGTCCGGCGCCCGTCGGGCCCGGTCGCCGCACGCGCGACCGTCGCGTACGGAACCGGGCCCAGCATGACCACGGCCCCGACGCCGAGGAGCATCGTCAGGCGACGGCGCCGCATCGTTCACCTCGCTGTCCTGGTACGGGAATCCGGGAGACCGCCCTGATCGGGCTACCTGCTCCCTACCCGCTCCGGCGGTCGAGCGATCAGATCGCGGCGAGGTCGACGAGCACGTATCCGCCGTCGGTGACCGTGTAGTAGAGCGGGTTCCCCGGCTCCTGTGGAACCACCCAGCCGAGCTGCTGCTTCTTGCCGGAGGTGACGCCGAGATCACCGGTGAGACCCGTCTTCAGGTCGTACACGGCGATGGTCCCCCCGGCGGGCTTGGTGATCACGAACCGGTCCAGGGAGGGCGGCACCACCATCATGCGCTCGACGTCCGGGATCGCGTGGCGCCCGCCGCCGTCGCGGCGCTGGGCCTCGGTGACGAAGTTCTTCGTCTGTCCCACACACCAGGTCAGTCCGCAGTGCCAGGCGGCACGGTCGGTGAGACGTGCCGACCGGGTCTCGCCGGTCCTGACGTTCTTGATGGTCGCGAACCGGACGTTCGTGGCGGTGCCGAGCGAGTCGCGGGGCGAGCCGACCCACGGCCACTGGAGGATGTACGCCGAGCCGGTCCCCTCGACCAGCCGGGCGGTGCCGCCCGCGATGGGGGCGCGGTAGACGCCGGGGCTGCGGGTGAGCGACCAGTAGACGTTCCCGCCGTCGATAGCGAGGTGGTCCAAGGTGGTCGCGTCCGTCCGGGCGACCCGGTGGGCCTCGCCGCCCGCGAGCGGTGCGGCCCACACCTCGGCGCCGTAGTCGCCGGCGAAGGCCCAGGCGACGTACCCGTCGCCGGTCGTGAAGTAGGAGGCGAACATCTTCGTCTTCGCCGGCGTGACGACCGTCGTGATCCGCCTCGTCGTGTGCTTGCGCAAGTCGTAGGCGTACAGGGCGTCGGCCTTCTCGAAGCTGAACTCGGTGTTCACGAGCAGGGTGTGGGCGTCGAGGAAGGTCAGGGGCTGGAACCTGCGCCCGTTCGGCAGGGTGGCCGGCACCCGGTGGATCGCCTGGGGCCAGACCTTCTCCATCGCCGGCACGGCGGTCTTCTTCAGGCGGTGCAGTGCCGGGGACGCCCCTGTCTTCGAACTGCCGGACGCGTGCATTCCGGTCAGCAGCGTACGGCCGCCGACCGTGGCGCCCCCGATGGCCAGGGCCACGGCCGCGGCGGCCAACGCCACCCTTGGGTAGCCGCGGGGTCGCCGCGCGGGGCGCGAGTCCAGGCCGATGCCCGGCGGGGCCTTCGGGGCGCGTTCGGCCGCCGCGGTGAGGGTCCGCCGCAGGGCCTGCTCCAGTTCCTCGGTCATCGCAGACTCCCGTTCGTCACGGACGGACGCCAGGTCGCCCGTAGCTTGTCCAGAGCACGTGACGCCTGACTGCGCACCGTGCCGCGCGAGATGCCGAGCACGTCGGCGATCTCGCTGTCGCTGAGCGACTCGTAGTAGCGAAGGACCAGCACGGCGCGCTGCTTGCGGGGCAGGCCGTCCAGCGCCCGCCACAGGCCGTCGTCCCCGTCGGCGCGCGCCAGGGCCATGTCGTCGTAGGCCCGCTCGGGCGGCTCGGGCATCAGGCGTTCGCGGCGGCGTTTCCGCCACATGCTGATGTGCAGCCGGGCCATGGCCGTCCGTACGTATCCCTCCGGCTCGCGCTTGTTGACGACGCCGGGCCAGGCGGCGCGCACGCGTACCAGCGCCTCCTGTAGCAGGTCGGCGGCGTCGTGCGGATCACCGGTCAGTACGTAGGCATAGCGCATCAACGCGTCGGCGCGGGACCCGGCGAACTCTTCGAAGCTCAGTGCTTCATTCAAGGCACCCTCCTCGACACGGGGACGGGCACGGTGCGGAAACTGTTGCACGTACGGGACACTGGGGGGGTGGCTGAACGACTACTCGGGCCGGCGGACGTCCGCGCGCTCGCCGCCGACCTGGGCATCCGCCCGACCAAGACGCTCGGCCAGAACTTCGTCATCGACGCGAACACGGTGCGGCGCATCGTCCGCGACGCCGAGGTCGCCCCGGACGACGTGGTCCTGGAGGTCGGGCCCGGGCTCGGCTCGCTGACCCTGGCCCTGCTGCCGGAGGCCCGGCGCGTCATGGCGGTCGAGGTGGACAAGGTGCTCGCGGGGCGGCTGCCGCGGACCGTCGCCGAGTTCGCGCCGTCGCTCGCCGACCGCCTGTCGGTGGTCACCGGCGACGCGTTGCGCGTGACCGAACTGCCCGAACCCCCGACCGCTCTCGTGGCGAACCTGCCGTACAACGTGGCCGTGCCCGTCGTCCTGCACCTGCTCGGCACGTTCCCGACGCTGCGGCATGGGCTGGTCATGGTCCAGGCCGAGGTCGCCGACCGGCTCACGGCCGGCCCGGGGGGCAAGGTGTACGGGGTGCCGTCGGTGAAGATGGCCTGGTACGCCGGGACGCGCCGGGCGGGCAACGTCGGGCGTGCGGTGTTCTGGCCGATGCCGAACGTCGACTCGGGCCTGGTCGCCTTCACCCGGCGGGAGCCTCCTGCGGGCGTCCCCCGTACGGAGGTGTTCGCAGTGGTGGACGCGGCCTTCGCGCAGCGCCGTAAGACCCTGCGGGCGGCCCTGGCCGGCTGGGCGGGCTCGGCCCCGGCGGCGGAGCGGATCCTGCGCGCCGCGGACGTCGACCCGGGCGCGCGCGGCGAGTCGCTCGACGTGGCGGCCTTCACCCGGATCGCCGCGCAGCGGCGCGTATCCTCTAGCATCTCGTGACCGTGATCACAGTTCGCGTACCCGCCAAGGTCAACCTCCAGCTCGGCGTCGGCCCGGTCCGTGACGACGGCTACCACGACCTGGTCAACGTCTTCCACGCGGTCTCGCTGTTCGACGAGGTGACCGCCGCCCCCGCCCCGGAGCCGACGATCACGGTGGAGGGCCCGCCCGGCGTTCCCGTGGGCCCGGACAACCTGGCCGTACGGGCCGCGCTGCTCCTCGCCTCGCACACCGGCGTCGAACCCCGGGTCGCCCTGCACATCCGCAAGGACATCCCGGTGGCCGGCGGAATGGCCGGCGGCAGCGCCGACGCGGCGGCGGCCCTGGTGGCCTGCGACGCCCTGTGGGAGACGGGGCTGAGCCGCGAGACCCTCTTGGAACTGGGCGCGCGAATCGGCAGCGATGTGCCGTTCGCCCTGCTCGGCGGCACGGCCGTGGGCCTGGGCCGAGGCGAGCGGCTGACCCCGGTCGAGGTGACGGGGGAGTTCCACTGGGTGTTCGGCTACGCGGACGGCGGCCTGTCGACCCCGGCGGTGTACGCCGAATGCGATCGCCTGCGAACCGGTTCACCGGCACCGTGGCCGGTGGTGTCGGACGACCTGATGGCCGCACTGAAGACGGGCGACCCTTTGGCGCTCGGACGGGCGCTGAGCAACGACCTGCAGCCCGCGGCCCTGAGCCTGCGCCCACCACTGTCCGAAGCCCTGACCGCGGGAACGTCCGCCGGCGCGGTGGGCGCCCTGGTCTCGGGCTCGGGCCCGACGTGCGCCTTCCTGGCACCCTCGGCCGCGCAGGCGGAGGAACTGGCGACATCTCTGTCCCGTGTGGAGCACTTCGTCACCGTCCGCCAGGCCCGTGGGCCCGTAACGGGCGCTGTGGTCATCTGATCCGGACGGCCCGAAACGTGACCCTTCGTATGTGGATCGTCACTTACGGGTAAAGTCGACCTCGGTAGTACCTGGACTGGGCGAGTCAAAGTTTGTAAAGTCCTTAGGGTTTTCACGGGGATTTGAACGGGGCCCGCGGCACCTGATGTGTTCCACACATCGGGGGAGGGGAGAACCATGCCGCCTGTGGATCCGGGACCGGTGCCGCTGGGGGTTTACCGTGATTGGCCGGGGCTCGACCCCTCAGAGTGCCTCACGATGGACCGGCACCAGGTCAGAGTGATCGCGGAACGCTTAACGGGGCATCTGGAGGCCCTGTTGTCCGCGGACGAGCACCTCAAGCCGGCGAGCCGAGCGGCGTACGGCGCCTGGGACGCCGCCCAGCAGTTCTATCCGAGCGTCCGATCCGGCCATACGACCCTCGTTGACCAGCACAGCCGGTTCCTGCACGCCATGCTGGACATGATCAAGAAACTGCACCGCTCGGCCCACACCTATGACGCGTCCGAAGTCGACCTGGGACACCGGATCGCCGCCGTCGACCAGCGTCTGCACGCCACGTCGACCAGCGACCTGTTCCTGCACAACTCGTCGTCCCCGCCGCCACGCACCACGACCCCGAACTCACTGAACCCGGACGGCAGGGACTGAGATGACGGGATCGTACCCATTGCCGATGCGGTCGTCCGCGCCAGTGGGGTCGCCGTCGCAGTACGCCGATCCGAAGCGCATCGATGCCCTCTTGAAGTCGAGTGATCCGGAGGCGGTCGCAGCGTCGGGCCGCGGGTACCAGGAGTTCGCCGCGGCGTACGAGAAGATCGCGGGAGAGTTGCTGAGCCTCCGCTCGGACTTGCACGACGCGTGGACCGGGAAGGACGCGGCGGCGGCGCAGTCGCAGTTACGGGAGGTCTGGTCGGCGGCGGCGACGGTGCACCGGACCGCCCAGACGTTCGGCGTGACGATCGAGCGGCACGGTACAGAACACCTGGCCTGGTACAAGTACAACAAGCCCGCGTCGAAGTCCCTGCCAGAGGCCCAGAGCTGGATGGCAGGAGCCAATGAACGCGTTACCCAGGCCTGGGACTCCCTTCCGCAGGATCTGTCCACCTCCCTGCCGCCGAGGCAGCACATTCTGGATCACGGCCCGGCGGCTGAGACCCCGTCCAGGGGTACGTACGAGCCGCGCGAAGAGGAGGCGAAAGCCACCGATACGGGCAGCGAGGGAGCAGGCCATCGGCACGTCGAGCAGGCGATCGATCTCGCCGGCAACGGCAGTGGAAGCACTCAGCTCGCCGGGGCGGCGGCACCAGGCACGCTCGGCGGCGGAACCGAACTCGGGCCTTCCGGGCTGCTCGCTCCAGGCGTGGCCGGTGGCCTTGGCGGGCAGCCGCCATCGGGTGGGGGAATCCTCGGGCCCGGATTGATGTCGTCGGGCGGCGTCTTGGGCGCAGATCGCCCTGCCGGTTCTGCGGGTGGGGTGCCCGGATCGGCGCGCGAGTCCCAGGCCGTCTCGGCTGCCGAGTCCCAGGCCGCCCCGGAGGTCGAAGTCCGGGCAGCCCGGCCTCGGGCGGGCGCTTTGGGCCCGGCTGCGGGTACGGGCGCGGCCGCGGCAAAGGAACGGGAGCGCTCCCGGCTGACATGGCTCGCCGAAGAAGAGGAAGTGTGGACCGAAGGTATCGAGGCCGCTCCCGAGCTCATCCGAGGTGACCATCCGCTCACCGCAGCACCGGAACCTCGACATGACAGGGAGGTCGATCTTTCCGCAGACGTCGATGCGATCAACGAATTCCTCGCCGAGCTGAACACGGAGGCTGATCCAGGCTCTGACGCCGGGGACGTGTCGACGGAGACCAGCGAGCTTCGTGCGCCGCGGACAGAGATCGAACCGCGGGGCGAGGCCGTACGCGGTCTTCCCGCGGTCGGAGATGGTGAGGATTCCGCCCGCGACTAGTGCAGGGGAGATGAGGTTTGAGACAGGTCGTCTACTTGCTCGGGGTCGCAGCGGCACTGTTGCTCGTGGCGACCCCGATGTCTCCGGCCGCCGCGACACCTCACCCGCGTTCGGATGAGTGGTGGTTCTCCGCGTGGGGCATCGAGCACGATGTCTGGCCGGTCACCACCGGTGCCGGCGTGACGGTCGCCGTTCTCGACTCGGGAGTGAACGCCGCGTTGCCGGAACTGTCCGGCGCGGTGCTGAAGGGCGAAGACAGCACCGGCGGAACTGGCGACGGACGTACGGACCTTGACGAGCAAGACGGCGGCCATGGCACCGGGACGGCCGCCCTGATCGCCGGCCGGGGAGGTGGCAGTACGGGATTCATAGGTATCGCGCCGGGAGCGAAGATCTTGCCGATTCGCGACACTTCGCGGCTGGGCGACAGAAACGGCGTATTTGAGTCCTACGCGCGGGCCATTCGCTTCGCGACCGACCACGGCGCGAAGGTCATCAACATGTCCCAGGGAGTCACGTCGGTCACGATGGACGGACACTGCGACTCCGGCATCCAAGACGCGATCGCCTACGCGGTCGACCACGACGTCGTTGTGGTGGCGGGCGCGGGTAATACCGGTGATACGACCAACTGGCCGCAACTGCCCGCATCGTGTGCCGGGGCCTTGGCGGTGGGCGCGATCGATCCGGCGCTGCGGCCCTGGAACGGAACGCAGCGGCAGTCTTATGTCGCGGTATCGGCGCCCGGTGACAACATTCCCACCATTGGAAAGAAGGGCGAACTCTTTCCGGGCGGCCGGGGCACGAGCGCCGCCGCCGCTTTGACATCCGGTGCCATCGCGCTGATTCGTTCACGCAACCCGAAAATGTCGGCGCGTACGGTGGTGCAACGTCTCATCGCGACCGCTCGGCCGCTGGGCAGGTCCCGGTGGAACGACCAGACCGGATACGGCGCCATTCAGATAACGAGTGCGATGAACCCGAAGCGCCACCCGGTTCCCGAAGATGCCCCTAACCCGGTATATGCGGCACTCGACAAGTGGCGCAGTACGAAGTCGGCCGTTTCGGCGTCGGGCCGGCCGACGACGGGCGCCTCGACCCGGCTCTCACGGCCAAGTGGGTCAGGTTGGGCATGGCCGGTCGTCTTCGGCGGCACCGGGATAGTCGTGCTGACCATCGTCGTGACGTTGCGCCGTCGTCTTCGTAAGTCCGTATCGGCGAGAGCATCCCGAAGTCTCTAATTGAAAGGAAGGCAGCGGATGCCCCTAATGAATATGGTTGGGCGCAGGGCACTAATCGTTCTCGAACGTGCTGTCATCGTGCGTGGGAGGCGGGTCCATGGCAACACTGGGCGCTGAGCCTGGCGATCAAGCTCCAGCGTACGTCTATGTGCCGATCAGCGATTCGGCGATGGCCATATCGAGTGAAGAGGGTGAGATCCAACTCGCCCTGCACGAGTTCGGGGATGGGGCGGCCGGCCTCCCGATCTTCACTGATGAAGATCGGCTGGTGGCCGTGCTCGGTGCAGATCAGGCACGGGTGAAGATCGCAGTGCTGGACCTGCTCGTGCGCTTGGCTCCGGTGGAGCTTCCGATTACCGTGAACCCTCGGCTACGTGCTGGTGCATAGCATTCGCTCAGTCGCTTCTTGGAGAGAAAAAATGGGGAACGAGCCGCCCGTTCTAGCTGTTTCGCGAACGGCATTCATGGAAACCGCTAGGAAGTTTCAAAATTTATCCGACGACTTCAAAGGTCTGATGCCGATCTCTGGATTCCCTGCTCTGGACACTGGTAGTGCGGATCTTGATGCGGCGTTGGATACGTTTCTGCGGATGCTCGGCGAGTTGCATCTCGTGGTGGCGCAGGCGATTAATAATCACGGGGTCAAGCTGGGTACTGCCGCAGACAATTTCTCGAACACCGAGTTCACTATTAGTAAGGCTATAAAACAGGTAATAACTGAGGAGAAGGTGACTTCTCCGGATCCACTGAAGCCGATCGACTAGAAGATGTAGCGATTGTGGGTGGATATGTCCTCCGACGAGCCGGTGCAGCCAATAAAATACAGTCCTCCGAGTATATCCGAGCAAAGTCAGCGGCCCCACGTGCCGACGACCGAAAACTCATATATCGCTGGCGATATCTCGTCAATGACGAACCTTGCGTCGGCCCTTTATGAATATGCCAGGCAAGGCACCGAACGACTGGACACGCTAACCGGATATGTGAACGACCTGCTAGAGGCCGGCACGTGGAAAGGACAGCCGGCATCAGGACGAACCATAGCGGTGTTCATGGCTAGTTATGGTGCCGATGCAGCCATTATGGCGGGCATGGACAAGATCGTTGTTGCTGCGGGGCAGGTCATCGATAATTTGGCCGCTCAACTCGCGACGCTCGAATCCAAGCTCGAGAGAGAGCTTGAGACTCCGCTCAGTAAGGGCTGGCTGGTGCAAGAGTGGGCGCCCGACGGTGGTCCTTATTTTACCGGCAATCCAAAATTTGTGAACAGTCCTGATCCCAAGGTCCATTCGGCCGTCATGGAGCTCTGGAACAAGCTGGGCGAAGACGCTGCACGTTATCAGCGTCAGGCGGACATTCATCGAGCCAAGGCAGCCGAGATCATCATGGCGTTAGCCGAAAAAGTGCAAACCGGCCTTGATTACTATATGGACAAGACCGGGCCAGGTCATCCGCAGGACGCCGGTGGTCTGTTCACTGAGGATCAGCGCAAGAGCGACAAGCTGGGCATCGACCGGCTCAAAAAGCAACTCGCTGCGGAACAAGGGAAAGTGCATTTCGACCGCCAAAAGGTGGCCGCCGACATGCAACAGTATGGTGGCGAGCTCCAGACGATCGGCGGTCTCGTCATGATGATCAAGCCTCTTGCTCCCTATGGTGCAACTGTCGAGACCATTGGTCAGATAGTGGGGTCAATCGGTGTGATTGCTGGAACGAAGACGCCATGACTGAGACACGGGCCGGGGTTGAAAGGGAATCTTCAAGGCGGTCGCGCATGCCGAGACGTCTTTGGCTGTTGGTTCTGGTCGTCGTAATTCTCGGCGGCTCTGGTGGCATGTGGTATTTTGCCGCTCACTCATCGACGCATTCTCGCCGACCCGGAAGCTACGCTGCGCCGGATCGTGCGCTCATCGACTCCGCGGGTAATGTTACCGGACTTCCTGCAATCGACCGGGCGTTGGCCCCTGTCCTCGACGGGGGTGGTCTTCTCCCTTCTGGTGTGCGATTGGTCATCGCGCCTTGCCAGCAGTCTGCCGACATCGCCAACTGTGGAGGGAGTTTCTACTCCTTTCAGTCTGCGCGACAGCTCGGTATAACGGCAAGGACGGTGATGGGTGATCTGCGGGCGGAGCAGGCGGATTTTCCGCGAAATGCGCTTTTGAATTATAATGGCGGGAAAGGCCTCAAGGCTGTTCCCGGGTTGGGTGACAACGCATTCATACGCCCAATCCGGGTCGGGGCCGAGTCGGATCAGAAGATGGGCCAGAACAAGAGCTATGACACCTTTTGGTCGCGGCGTCTCCTGCATGGCGCGCAGCTCGCCATCATGGTACGGAACGTGGTGATCGAGATTGAATGGTACGGCGCTGACACCGTGCCCGCACCACACGGCGGCGCTACGCCACACGTCACCGAGTTTTCGGATGCGAAGGCGAAGCAGCAGGCGCTCGAGTTGGCCCGTGCCCTGGTTACGAAGTTCTCCTGAGCTGGTACTGAAAGCGCTGTTCTGGATGTCGGCGTGCTGCAATATGAGGTGTCGCCGCCTCCGGGCGGCGAGGAGCGCCCGAACCTTTGTGGAAGGCTCAGATAGATGACCGATGTCACGGTCCCGGCGGTCGGAGGCATTGTCGTCGGTGGTTTAGCGCTGATCATCGCCATCCTGGTTCTGTTCCGCCGTGCTCCTGTGCTCGTGGTCTGCCTTTTCGGACAGAGGGCGGTGGGAACGGTCGTCGGGACGGAGCGGGACGACCGGACGGGGCCGCGGCTGCTCGTCTCCTACCCCGCGGCCGACGGTCGTGAGGTCGAGTTCCGGGAGCCCGTCAAGGTGATGGCGAAGGCGGGCGAACGGCTGCCGGTCCGGTACGGGCGTACCGGCCGTGCGACGACCGGCCGGCCATCGCAGGTGCTCGGAGAGATCGCCGCGTTCGGCGTGGTGTTCGGAGTCTTCGGGCTGATCACCGGGGTGGGCTCGGTCTACGCCCTGGCCGGCGGAGACCGAGAGGTGTTCTACGGTCTCGGCGGCCTGGGTTCGTTCGTGGTGCTCGCCGTGGTTCTGCTGTACGTCGCGGGCCAGTCCTCCTCCAGGGCACGGTCCTGGCACCGCAGGGTCGCCGCGGACGGAGTCGTCACGCGCGTCGCGGCGAAGGAGCGTGGCAGCGAGTACCCGCACCCCTGGGTCGCCTACGACACGCAGGGCGGCGACCGTGTCGAGTACTGGGACCTCGCGCTCACCGGTTACGCGCCCGGCGACCAGGTCACGGTCTACTACGACCCCGACCATCCGGAACTCACCGCCACGGGCGTCGACAGGGCGGCGAACGTCTGGCAGGCGAGGTTCTACGGAGCCGCCGGCGTCCTCTGCCTCGCGGCCGGTGTCTGGTCCGCCTGGTCCTACCTGATCAGCGCCTGATCGAACACGTCACCGAGGCCCGGCCCCGGGGCCGCCCGCGTCGCAGGTCAGGTGGCGTCGGTGGACAGGACGAAGCCACCGGCGCCCTGCCTGGCCTGGAGGATGCCTGGCCCGGCGAGTTCGCGGATGGCCTCGCGCACCGTGGAGCGCCCGACACCGAGCTCCGCGGCCAGCGCGGTCCCGCCGGGGAGCCTGTGGCCAAGGGCCCACTCGCCGGTGGCGACGCGGGCGAGGATCACCTCCACGGCCTGCTCGGCGGGCGGTGCCTGCGGATGCGGGCGGCAACCAGGCTCTGGTCGAACCGCGCGGATCCTCGGGCTCATGGTTGCGATGGGCTACAAGGAGATCGAAGTCGGGTATCCGTCCGCCCCACAGACCGACCTCGACTTCGTACGACTCATTGCCGAGACCGACCTCGCGCCGAAGGACGTGACGATCGTCGTCTTCACCCCGGCCCGGCGGGGCTGATCGACCGGACGTTCGGGGACCGTACATCGTAGGCGGTGACCGCTCCGTGCTCGCCGCGAGCCTGAGCGCACTCATCCAGGCCGCGAACGCCACTTGTCCACAGGCTCATCTCGGCGTTGCCCGATGGTCGCCGGGGCCGGATAGCCTTGCTGCCGTTGTGAATCTCATCAATGTCGAAGGTCTGGGCAAGGCGTACGGACCGGTTCCGCTGCTCGAGGGCGTCTCACTCGGGGTCGCGGCGGGGGACCGGGTCGGCATCGTCGGCCGTAACGGTGATGGCAAGTCCACGCTGATGTCCCTGCTGGCCGGGCGGACCGAGCCCGACGACGGGCGCGTCACGCGTGCGCGGGACGCGCGGATCGGTTACCTCACCCAGCGAGACGCGTTTCCCGACGGCGCGACGGTGCGTTCGGTCGTGTTCGGCGATCGGGCGGAGCACGACTGGGCGGGTGACGCACGGGCCCGTGACATCCTCGCCGGCCTGCTGGCCGACGTGCCGCTCGACGCTCCCGTGGCCGGCATGTCCGGCGGCGAGCGGCGTCGGGTCGCGCTCGCCGCGCTGCTGGTCCCCGAGACCGATCTCCTCATGCTGGACGAGCCGACCAACCACCTCGACATCGAGGCGATCGCCTGGCTCGCCGGCCACCTGAAGGACCGCACGCTCGTCGTGGTCACCCACGACCGCTGGTTCCTCGACGAGCTGACCGACCGCACGTGGGAGGTGGCCGACCGGCAGGTCCACCGCTACGAGGGCGGCTACTCCGCGTACGTGCTGGCCAAGGCCGAGCGGGCCCGGCTCGCCGCCGCCGCCGAGGAAAAGCGGCAGAACCTCCTGCGCAAGGAGCTGGCCTGGCTCCGGCGCGGCCCGCAGGCGCGTACGTCCAAGCCCAAGTTCCGGGTCGATGCCGCGAACGCCCTGATCGCCGACGAGCCGCCGGCGCGTGACAGCGTGGAGCTCGTACGGTTCGCCACGGCGCGGCTCGGCAAGACCGTGTACGACGTGGAGGACGCGACGGTCCAGGTCGGCGACCGGACGCTCTTCGAGCATCTGACCTGGCAGCTCGGCCCCGGTGACCGCATCGGGCTCGTCGGCGTGAACGGCAGCGGCAAGACCACGCTGCTCCGCCTGCTCGACGGGTCCGTACGCCCGCGCGCGGGCCGGGTGGTGACCGGCAAGACCGTACGCCTCGCGCACCTGTCGCAGGAGCTGGGCGAGCTCGACCCCTCGCGCCGGGTGCTGGAGACGGTCGAGGAGATCAAGCGGCGCATCACGGTCGGCAAGAAGGAGTTCTCCGCCGGCCAGATGCTCGAACGCTTCGGCTTCCGCGGCGACGCCCAGTGGACCCCGGTCGGCGACCTGTCGGGCGGCGAGCGCCGACGCCTGCAACTGCTCCGCCTGCTCATGGGCGAGCCGAACGTCCTGCTGCTCGACGAGCCCACCAACGACCTCGACATCGAGACGCTGACCGAGCTGGAGGACCTGCTCGACGGATGGCCCGGCTCGCTGGTCCTCGTCAGCCACGACCGCTATTTCCTTGAGCGGGTCTGCGACCATGTCGTCGCCCTCCTCGGCGACGGAGGGCTGAAGATGCTGCCCGGCGGCGTCGACGAATACCTCGACCGCCGCCGTCGCCGCACACCGCCGCCGCCCGAACGCCCGGCCGAGCCGCCCAGGCCGACCGAGTCCAAGAACGCCTGGCAGACGAAGAAGGACCTCGACCGACTCGAACGCCGCATCTCCCGCCTGGGCGAACGAGAGGCCGAACTCCACGACCTGATGGCCCAGCACGCCACCGACCACGAAAAGCTCCTCACCCTCGACGCGGAGCTGCGCACCGTCCGTACGGAGCGCGAGGAGCTGGAAGAACAGTGGCTCGAACTCGCGGAGAACGCCTGACCGCCGACCCGGGTTCTGCCCAGGCGGTGCCTCGCCGCGCTTGCCGCCGGTCGGCCTGCCCCGAACGTCGCTCGGTACGGACGGGGGACCTTGAGCCAGGCCCCTCTTCGTCGCCCGGGTTATCCACAGGCGTGCGCACGGCCTATCTCATCCGTCCCCCTCACGCCATGATGTCGTCGTGACCATCTGGCTGGAGAAGTTCACCACGCAGGGCGACGGGCCACGGCTCGCCGTCAAGGACGCCATCGACGTCGCCGGTTCGCCGACGACGCTGGCATGCCCGGTCATCAGTGAGCAGGCCGTGGCCGCGGAGCGCGACGCTCCCGTCGTCGCGACCGCTCGCCGGCAGGGGGCGCGGATCGTCGGCAAGACCAACCTCACCGAGCTCTGCCGCGCCGCCGACGGCGTCAACCCCTGGACCGGGACTCCGGAGAATCCCCTCGACGCCGACCGCGTGCCCGGCGGTTCGTCCAGCGGCTCCGCGGTCGCGGTCGCGCTGGGCGAGGCCGATGTGGCGCTCGGCACCGACACGGGCGGGTCCATCCGCGTGCCGGCCGCCTGCTGTGGCGTCGCCGGGCTCAAGACCACGCATGGCCGGGTTCCGGTCGACGGAGTGTTCCCTCTCGCCACGTCGCTGGACGCGGTCGGCCCGCTGGGTCCCGACGTCGCCGCGCTCACGCTCGGCATGACGCTGATGGAGCCCGGCTTCGCTCCCGGCTCGTTCGACGCCGGAGCGATGATCGGCCGACTGCGTCCGATGGGCATGCCGGTCGCGCCCGAGCTCGACGCGGCCGTCGATGCCGCACTGCACGCCGCCGGCCTCATCTTCGCGGACGAGCCGGTCGACTGCTGGTCCGCCGCCCTCGACGCCGGAAACCGACTGATCCTCGGCGAGGGCTTCCGCGCCCACCGGAGCCTCCTCGCGTACCCGGATCGGATGAGCGAGCGGATCCGCCGCCGCATCGAACGCGGCGAGCGGATCACCGACGGGATGCTCGACGAGGCGTACGCCACGCGGGAGACGCTGCGAGAGTTCCTCGACAAGCTCTTCGAACGCTATCCGCTGCTCGCCCTGCCCACGATCACCCAACCACCACCACGCATCGGCGCCGAACGCGACGTCGACCTCACCGCACTGACCCTCCCCTTCAACCTGTCCGGCGACCCCGCCCTGGCACTGCCGATCCCCGTCAAGGGCAGCCCGCTACCAGGCTCCTTGCAACTGATCGCCCCGGCAAACGAAGAGGCACGCCTACTGGCCGCCGGCACCCTCATCGAGACCGCACTGCGATAACCACCGCACCCCGGCCTTTCCCACCCAAACCACGCAGCACCTCCAGGCAGGCGACAACACGAACGAAGAGCCTCACCACCATGCCCGCACGTCCTACCGGCCACTCAGCGGAACGCCAGGGCTCGCCTACCCCTCCTGCCCGCCGTCCGGTGAAGTGCCAGGGCACGCTCGCCCTTTCTGTCGACTACTCGGCGAGATGCCAGGGTTCGCCCACCTCCGCCCGTTGCTCGGCCAGGTGTCGAGACCCGCGTCTTCTGCCGGCGACCTGGCGGAGCGTCGGGGCTCACCCGCCCCTTCTGTCAGTCGTCCGGCGAGGTGCCGGGGCCCGCTCGCCCTTTCTGCCAGTCCGGTCCGACGGGGTGTAGGGGTTCGCCTGTCTCTGTCGATTATCTGGCCAGGTGTCGAGCTCGCCGGGATGGCCGCGTCGCAGGTCAGGTGGCGTCGCGTGATCTGGGCGGCGGCTTCCGATCTGCGGTCGCGGATGGCGTTCACGATCGCGGCGTGGGCCTCCTCGTCTGCGGCAGCTCGGTGATTTCGATGGTTCGCGTCGATGCGGAGCATGCCGATCATGGCCTGACGGTTCCTGGGGACGACGGACTGGAAGAAGCTCGACCAGGACCCGCCTGTTCTGTCCGCCGTACGGCGAAGTGCCGGGACCCGCTCGCCCTTTCTGCCGACTACTCGGCGAGGTGTCAGTGTTCGCCCGTCTCTGTTCGTTGCTCGGCCAGGTGCCAGGTGCCAGGTGCCAGGTGCCAGGTGCCAGGTGCCGCTGCGCCTTCTCCCGGCGATCCGGCGAAGTGTTGGGGCCGCTCGCATTTGCTATCGGCTATCGGCGAATGGCGAGGCTCGCCGCACCTCCTCCACGTCGCCTGGCAAGCATCGGGCGAGGCCCCGCCCAAGAGGCAAGTACCGCTCGATTCGTGGCAACGGAGCGACTGGGATACATCACATCGCTGGAAGGGGCCCGGCAGGGCGGCTCCTCGACGCCGCTCGGCAGGGGGCACGGGGTGGCGGATGGTCTTTACGGCGGAGTTCACTCATGTGGTCCCGCAGGTCGGGGAACGTTAGTGAACACCGCACTGAATGAGGTGGCATCGCGCTGATGCGTACCGTCCGGACGTTCGGACATGGAACGGCGTCGCAGGAGGAGATCACCGACCTGCTGCGGGGCGCCGGCGTGGAACTGGTGGTCGATGTCCGTACGGCGCCGGGCAGTCGCCGTAATCCGCACGTGGCTCGCGCGTCGCTGGAGTCCTGGCTGCCCGCGAACGGTATCGGCTACCGATGGGACAAGCGCCTCGGCGGGTTTCGGCGTCCTCCGCCCGACTCGCCGGACATCTTCTGGAGGGAGGAGATGTTCCGTGGTTACGCGTCCCACATGCGCACGCCGGAGTTCGCCGCCGCGATCGACGGGTTGCTCAGTTTCGCGGGCGAGCAGACGGTGATGTGCAGCGAGTCCGTCTGGTGGCGCTGTCACCGTCGGATGATCGCCGACTTCCTCGTGCTGGCCCGCGCCGTCCGAGTCGAGCATCTGATGCACGACGGCCGTCTCACCCGCCACGAACCGACCCCGGGCGCACGGCTCCGCGACGACGGCCTGATCGTCTACGACGGAGGTCAGGAGCCCTTGCTGTGACGCGCGGCCCGGCGTCACCGAGGCCGTACGGGTCGGGGCGTGCACGATGAACTCGAAGTCGGCGTGGCCTCCGTCGTCCGGATAGACGACCGCGTCGGGCGTGCCGTAGGCGACCCGCCCGGCTCCCCACTCACGCCAGGGCGGCAGGCCGATGACGGGGTAGTTCTGGTGGAGCCGCTTCTCGACGTCAAGCGCCGTCTCGTAGAGGCGCACCGTCCAGCCGAAGTGCGTGGGCCGAGGGGGAGTCAGCCTGCTCTTGACCGACGGCAACGTGGCGAGGACCGCGAAGGAGGACGGCGGGGTCGGTGCGGGACGGAACGCCGACATGCGCGCCTAGGTCGACATGCGTGCCTAGGCCATTGTCCTCGCGGTGGTGGTCATCCCGCCCGGCCTGCTCATGGCGGCGGCGTGCGTCTGGCGGCTGTGCCGCCTGCGCGCCGTCCGGGTCCCGGTGCCGGGGATGGTCGCCACCATGGGCCTTGAGCGACCCGCCTAGGGTCTGTCTCAAGGTCCCCGTTCGTAGCGAGTGGTGTCCAGGGGGCGCGGCGCAAGGCGGAGGAGGGAGTCAGCCCTGGTTCGGCTGCCGATCTTTCCCGGGGTCCTCGCGGAAGCGTGTCGGGCGGCGGAATCGTTCGGCGCGGTTTCGTGGGGTGGGGGCGACAACGCGGCGAGGCGGCGCCTGGGCGCCGCGCAACCGGACAGCGGGACTTTGAACAGGCCCTAGATCGTTGATGGGTTATTGGTGGGCCGGTCGCTGGCATGGTGAAGGGCGCCCATGATCAGTGTGTGAAGACAA
>NZ_JBHLZP010000148.1:0-16674 GCF_042429965.1 Actinoallomurus acaciae | reverse complement strand
CTGAGCACACGCTGGCTCCGCCGCCGCGGCGGCCTCTGACCACCCACCACAAACCCACCGGCCGACGACGCCGTGCGCCGCGGGCGTTTGAGGCGGTCGGCGGGGCGGCTCTGGCAGGCGCGCGGTGCCGTCGCGACCGCCTCGACTTGGCCTCCGGTACCGGTCTTCAGTAGGCCCGACGGTGGTCGGGCGGCATCCGCCCGCGTGGGTTCTCAGGCTGCCTTTGCGACGAGCGTCAGCACGTCGTACTTGGCCACCGACGAGCCGTCCTGCTTGGTCACCTCGGCGTCCCAGCGCACCTCGCCGTACTCCGCGCCCTGCCGCGGATCGATCCGCTTGGCGGTGAGCGTCACGGTCAGCGTGTCGCCGGGGTAGACGGGCGTGAGGAAGCGGAGGTTCTCCAGACCGTAGTTGGCCAGCACCGGGCCGGGGTCCGGATGCACGAACAGGCCGGCGGCCAGCGACACGATCAGGTACCCATGGGCCACGCGGCCCTCGAAGAACGGGTTGGCCCGCGCGGCCTCCTCGTCCATGTGCGCGTAGAACGTGTCGCCGGTGAACTCCGCGAAGTGCTCGATGTCGGCCAGCGTCACGGTGCGCGGCCCGGCCACCACGGTGTCACCGATCCGCAGCTCGCCGAGGTGCTTGCGGAACGGGTGGACGTCGGTGACCGTACGCTCGGCGCCGGGCGTCCAGCGGCCCGTGACCGCGGTGAGCATCCGCGGGCTCCCCTGCACGGCGGTGCGCTGCATGTGGTGCAGCACGCCGCGGATGCCGCCCATCTCCTCGCCGCCGCCCGCCCGGCCGGGTCCGCCGTGGACGAGGGCCGGCAGCGGCGAACCGTGCCCGGTGGACTCCCGCGAGGTCTCCGCGTCGACGATGAGCGGCCGGCCGTGCCACGGCGCGACCCCCAGCACCGTCGCGCGGGCGAACTCCGGGTCGCCGGTCACCACCGAGCCGGCGAGGCTGCCCCGGCCGCGCGCCGCGAGCGCGACGGCCTCGTCGGGGGCGCCGTACGGAAGCAGGGTGCTGACCGGTCCGAACGCCTCCACCTCGTGCGGTTCGTCCCGGCCCGTGTCATCGGCGCGCAGCAGGATCGGGGACAGGAACGCGCCGCGCTCGGGGTCGGCGTCCACGACCCGCACACGCTCGGGGTCGCCGAAGACCGTACGCGCGGCGGTCGACAGCGCCTTGAGCGACCGGCGCACCTCCTCGCGCTGCGCCAGGCTCGCCAGCGCGCCCATGCGTACGGAGGGGTCGGCCGGGTTGCCGACCGTCACCTCCGCAAGGCGTTCGGCGACGGCCCGCTCCACGTCGTCGATGGTCCCGGCCGGTACGAGCGCGCGCCGGATGGCGGTGCACTTCTGCCCCGCCTTGACCGTCATCTCCGTGACGAGCTGCTCGACGAAGACGTCGAACTCCGGGTCGCCGGGGCGTACGTCCGGGCCGAGGATGGAGCAGTTGAGCGAGTCGGCCTCGGCGTTGAAGCGCACCGACCGGTTGATCACGACCGGATGGGAACGCAGCAGCACGGCGGTCGCGGCCGAACCGGTGAACGCCACGAGGTCCTGTTCGGTCAGGTGGTCGAGCAGGTCCCGCGCGTCGCCGCAGACGAGCTGCAGCGATCCCTCCGGCAGCAGGCCCGACTCGATGATCAGCTCGACGAGCCGCGCGGTGAGGTAGGCGGTCTGCGCGGCCGGCTTGATCAGGCTCGGCACACCGGCCAGGAACGCGGGCGCGAGCTTCTCCAGCGGCCCCCAGACCGGGAAGTTGAAGGCGTTGATCTGCACCGCGACGCCCCGCAGCGGCGTGCAGACGTGCCGGCCGACGAACCCGCCCGTCCTGCTCAGCGGTTCGAGGTCGCCCTCGACGTAGACGGTGTCGTCGGGGAGTTCGCGGCGGCCCTTGCCGGAGTAGGAGAACAGGACGCCGATGCCGCCGTCGACGTCGAACCTGGCGTCGCCCGGTGTCGCGCCGGTGCGCAGCGACAGGTCGTACAGCTCCTCGCGGTGACCCCGCAGCTCCGAGGCCAGCGCCCTGAGCAGCGCGGCCCGCTGGTGGAAGGTCATCTCGCGCAGGACCGGGCCGCCGACCCGGCGTCCGTGATCGAGCGCGGCGCGGAGGTCCACGCCGGAGGAGGAGATCCGTGCGATCTCCGCGCCGGTCACCGCGTCGTACAGCGGGGCGCCCTCATCCTGTGGGACGTGCCAGGCGCCGGAGACGTAAGCGGCCAGTGGTGCCATCGGACCCGACCTCCTCGTCGGTGGACCGTACGGGCCGAATCGTAACCCGGCCCGTACGGCCCGCCTCAGGGCCTCGCCGACCGGGCACCGGTCGCGACGCGACAGGCGCGGCGGCGGGCTGGTTGACTGCGGGGATGATCGACCACGACGTCCTGCGCGTCTTCTGTGACCCCGGCGGCCGGCACGGCAACGAGCTGGCCGTCGTACGCGACGGCACCTCCGTTCCGGACGAGGCCGGGCGGCAGGCGCTGGCCCGGCGGCTGGGCTTCAGCGAGACCGTGTTCGTCGACGATCCGGAACGCGGGTCGATCGACATCTACACGCCGACGCTGCGGCTGCCGTTCGCCGGCCATCCGTGTGTCGGCGCGGCCTGGCTGCTCGGCGTCCCGCAACTGGTGACGCCCGCGGGCCGGGTGACCGTACGCCACGAGGACGGACTCGTGTGGATCGGCGCGCGTGCCGCGTGGGCGCCGCCCCGGACCCTGCGGGAGTACGGCTCGGCCGCCGAGGTGGACGCGCTGCCGGTACCGCCGCCGGGCGAGTGGGTGTACGCGTGGGCGTGGCAGGACGAGGCGGACGGCCGGATCCGTGCCCGCGCCTTCCCCGGACGGGACGACGGCATCGACGAGGACGAGGCCACCGGCGCGGCGGCGCTCCTGCTGACCGCCCACCTCGGCCGCGCCCTGACCGTCACGCAGGGCCGCGGCTCCCAGATCCTGACGGCCCCCGGCCCGGACGGGGCCGGTCGGCCGGAAGGACACGACGCGATCGAGGTCGGCGGCCGCGTCCGTCGTGCTTGATCCACCGGCGGCCGAAAGGCGATATCAATAACGTCTCGGGGCATGACGGACACCTTCGACGTCGGCCGGGAGCTCGGGACCAGCATCGGTGACCGGGCCGAGGCGTGGCGGTTCATCCGCGGTTTCGCGGCCGGTTGGCAGACCCCGCTGGCCGAGGACGACGGCTGCCCCGCGGAGGACCTGGACGCCGCCGAGGCGCGACTCGGCCTGCGGCTGCCGGAGGCGCTGCGCGAGGCGTACCGGCTGTTCGGCCGCCGCGACGATCTCACCGCCAACCAGGACGTGCTGCTGAGCCCCGACCTGCTTCACCTGGACGAGGACGTGCTGGTGTTCCGCGTCGAGAACCAGGCCGTCGTCCACTGGGGCGTCCCCGTCTCCGAGCTGGAGGAGGCCGACCCTTCGGTGGTGGTACGCGCGAGCCTGGCCGACCCGAGCGCCGAGCGCTGGGAACCGTGGCTGGACCGGTTCTCGCTCGCCTGCGTCGAGATCGTGCTGTCCGAGTCGCTGTTCGTCTCGGAGGAGCTCGGGGACAACCGCGAACTCGAGGCCGGCGAGGCCGACCTGCTCGAACGCCGCTACACGCGGCTGCCGCTGCCCGACTATCCGACGTCCCAGACGGCCACGCCCGCGATCCGCTGGTTCGCCGGCCCCGATGTGATCATCCGCGACGACCAGCGAACCTGGATGTGGGTCCGCGCCCGTACCGGCGAGGCGCTCACCGCGGTACGGGCGGAGCTCCCCGGCGACTGGATCATGACCGACACCGACGAGATGGTCTGAACCATGCCCCCGGCGCGATCTCTCACGGCGGTCGTGCCGCCGTCACGGCTCAGCGGTCGACGGCCGCGCGGCGGGTACGCCACAGCCACAGCAGGCCGAGCATCGGCAGCACCAGCGGCACGTAGCCGTACCCGCTGCCGTAGCCGGACCACACGGTCGCGTCCGGGAAGGCGGCCTTGTCGGTGAGGCTGTAGGTGCCGATCGCGATCACGCCGACCAGTTCGATCGTGCACGAGGTGACCGCGATGCGGTGGGACGTGCGGCCGGACCGCGCCAGCGTCACCGTCGCCACGATGTAGACCACCGCGGCGAACGCCGACAGCAGGTACGCCACCGGCGCCTCGTGGAACTTCGTGCCGATCTGTACGCCGGCCCGTGCCCCGGCGGCGAGCGCGAACACCCCGTAGACGGCGATCAGCACGCGGCCGGGGCCGCTGCGGCGGACGGCCCGTTCTTCGGTCGCCGCCTCGGTCTTCTCAGCCATGCCACACCTGCTGCATTCGGACGATGAGCACGGCCGACACCAGGAAGCCGGCCGTCACGACGGCCGGTCCCCACCGGGTGCGCTCCGCCAGCCCCCACGCGGCGGCGATGGGCAGGATGACCAGCGACCCGGCGAGATAGCCGATGAAGATCGCCATCCCGCCGGCCGGGCGCGCTCCGCCGGCGATGCGGACGATCGCCCACACCACCTGCACGAGCAGCCCGGCCTCGCCGAGGGCCGCCGCGGCCAGCAGGAGCCTGCCGACCCGGCGGTCCAGCGCGGTCATCACCAGACTCAGCCCGGCGAGGACCAGCATGCCGACGATCAGTGTCACCGCCAGCGTGTCGACCACGCGTCAGCCTTCCCCTCGACCCGACGACCCGACCATTACGCATTACGGGACGAGACAGTACTACGCGTCGTAGTAGGAGGCGTCAGCGACGTACGATCTCGACGTCGAGCTCGACCTGGAGGATGCCGCCGACCACGCCGATGCCGACCCGCACCGCCTGGTTCCAGTCGATGGCGAAGTCCTCGCGCCGCAGCTCGGTCACCGCGTGGAAGGCCGCACGCGTGCCGCCCCACGGGTCCGGCCCGACGCCGAGGAAGGTCAGGTCGAGCACGACCTGGCGGGTCACGCCGCGGATGGTCAGCTCGCTGTCCATGGCCCAGCGGTCCTGGCCCTGCGGGCGCAGGCCCTTGCTCCGGAACGCGATCTCGGGGAACGCCTCCACGTGCAGGAAGTCCTTGCTGCGCAGGTGCGTGTCGCGATCGTCGTTGCCGGTGTCGACGCTTCCGGCCTGAAGCGTGACCTCGACGACGGAGTTCTCCACCGGCTCGGTGATGGTCGCGGCGCCGCCGAACTCGGCGATGCGGCCCCGCACGCTCGCCAGCCCGAGGTGCCGGGCGCGGAAGTGGACGGAGGAGTGCACCGGGTCGATGTCCCAGACGCCCGGCTGGGGCAGTTGGAGATCGCCGGTGGTGGTGAGCTGGATCTCGCCCAGGTCGAGCCCGCCGGCGCCGACGACCGCGCTGCGCGCGACCGGCTGGTGGCCGGGTGCGGCGACGATGAGCGTGTACGCGCCCGGCGCCACCTGCGCGATCGCGGCACGTCCGGCCGAGTCCACCGTCGTACGGCCGATCTGGCGGCCCGCCGTGTCGGTGAGGGTGAGGACCGCGTGCTCGACCGGCCAGCCGCCGGGAGCGAGCACCCGGACCGTGACTGAGGGATTCACGAGAGGGGCCCCTTTCAGGCGCTCAGGGTTACGTCGGCGTCGATGGCCTGGCCGTCCTTGACCTGGACGGACACGGCGGCCGGACCATGTCCGGCCGCGACGAGCGTGTAGTTCCCCAGCGCGAGGTCGCCGAAGGAGAACGAACCGCTGGCGTCGCTCATCGCGGTCGCGACGATCTTCCCTTCCTCGTTCATCAGAGTGACTCGTGCGTTCTCATAGGGTCTGTCGTGGCTCCAGACCTCGCCGTGCAGCGAGCCGCGCGCGGCGAGCACGAGGTCCTGGCGCGCCTGGGTGCCCTGGCGGATGGTGACGGCGGCGGCGGCCGGCTGGTGCGACGACGCCGACACGACCAGCGTGTACATGCCCTCGGGCAGGCTGATGAAGGAGAAGCCGCCCTCCTCGCCGGTACGCGCGGTGCCGACGACCTCGCCCTGCACGTCGGTGACGGTGATGGTGGCACCCCGCACGGGCGTGCCGCTGCCGGCGATCCGCACGGTGCCGGTCAGACCGCCGACACCGGCGACGGTCATGTCGTGGCGGACGGTGTCGTCGCCGACGGCGACGAGCGAGGCGATCGGCTCGTGACCCTGCGCCGAGGCGATGATGAGGTACGTGCCGCCGTTGCTGACGCCGAGGCGGTACTCCCCGTCCGGCCCGGTGTACGCCGAACCGATCTTGCGACCTGCCATGTCGGCCAGCGTCACGACCGCCCCCGAGACCGGCGGGCCCTCGGTGCGCCGGACGGTGCCGAAGACGGTGAGCGTCTCCCGTAGCGCCGCGTTCTCAACCATGACTATCTCTTCCTCCGATTAATGGCTATTCCGGGGCCGCCGCGAGGGCCTCGAGGGCGGGCAGCGCGGCCTCCAGCGCAGACCGCTGAGCGGGCGGCAGCCGGTGGATGTGTTCGGCGAGCCTTCCGGTGGTGCGCCTGGTCAGCTCCTCCAGCAGTTCGGTCCCGGCCCCGCTGGCGGTGAGCCGGCAGATGCGCCGGTCGTTCGGGTCCTGCAGCCGGTCGATGAGACCGAGCTTGTCCAGCGCGTCGACGATGTGCGACACGGTGGGCGTGCTGACCGCCATCCGCTTGGCCAGTTCCCCCACCGACAGCGGCTCGCCGGCCGCGATCGTGGCCAGCGCCGACAGCCGGCTCGGCGTCAGGTCGTCGGGCCAGTCCTTGCGGAGCTTGCGGTTCAGGCCCACCATCGCGAGCCTGAGCCGCCCTGCCGTCGCGGCCGAACCCACCGTCGTGACCGGCTCCGCCGTCGCCGGCTCCGCCGGGCCCGTGGTCATTCGCCCAGCGCCACGCGTACGGTGGCGGGCTCGGCGGAGTCGATCCGTACCGCGACCGTGGCCGGCCGGTGCCCCGCCGCGACGACGGTGTAGTGCCCGTCCGCCAGCCCGGTGAGGTGGTAGGACCCATCGTGGCCGGAGGTCGTGGTCGCGATGACCTCGCCGGTCTCGTCGGTGACGGTGGTCGTGATGCCGCCCAGCGGAATGCCGTCGGGCGATCGGATGACGCCGCGCATCTCCCCGGTCGGGCCGGACTCGTCGCCGTCGAGGGCGAAGTCCTGCACCGCGCCGGACGCGCCGACCAACACCGTCGCCGCCTGCGGCGCCCACCCGGGCGCGCTGGTGATCACGAGGTAGTCGCCGGGAGGGGCCTGGAAGGCGTACCGGCCGTCGGGGCCCGTGTTGGTGCGCCCGAGCTGGTGCCCGTCCGGACCGGCGATCGTGATCGCCGCGAACGCCACCGGATTGCCGGCGCCGTCGTGGACCAGGCCCCGCACGCCGTGCGCCCCGACCTCGCCGGTGCCCTCGTGGACGAAGGACTCCCGGGGAGACGGGCCCGAACCGTTGGGCACCATCTGCGGGACGTTCAGCTCGCTCATGCCGCTGCCGGCCTCGCCGGTCACGCCGGCCAGTTCCGAACCGACGGACTCGTGCTGGGCGGGCTTCTTGGCGCGCTTGGTCAGCAGCGACGCGACCGCGGCGATGACGCAGGCGGCGATGGCGAACGCGAAGGCGATGACCAGGCCCTGGTGGAACGGCTTGGTGATCAGGTGCGGGAAGTAGCTGCGCCCGGTCAGATAGGCGCCGTGGTCCTTCAGGTTGCCCAGCTCGGGCCCGAGCAGCTCCTTCATCGGGTTGTAGCCGAGGAACGCGGCGAACAGCACCGCGATCGGCGGCAGGTGCGCGATGGTCTGCGCCGACTGCGGATGGATGCCCTGCGAGACCAGACCGCTGTACATCGTGTCCGGCAGGTTCGCCGCCAGGCCGACCACCATCAGGCTGAAGAAGATGCCGATGGACAGCACCGACGAGGCGTTCATGAACGTGGCGTTCATGCCGGCCCCGACGCCGCGCTGGTCGGCGGGGACCGCGTTCATGATCTCCGCGCGGTTCGGCGAGGAGAACATGCCGGAGCCGATGCCGTTGACGACGAGCAGCAGGGCGAAGACCGGGTAGGAGAAGTTCACCGGGATGACGAGCATGAGCAGGAAGCTCAGCCCGGTGATGAGCGTGCCGCCGACGGTGAAGTAGCGGTGGCCGAGCTTGTCCGACAGGATGCCCGACAGCGGCGCCGAGAACAGGAAGCCGATGGTCAGCGGGATCATGTAGATGCCCGCCCAGAGCGGGGTGTCCTCGAAGCTGTATCCGTGCTGCGGCAGCCAGATGCCCTGCAGCCAGATGATCAGCATGAACTGCAGACCACCACGGCCGAGCGCCATCAGCAGGTTGGCGACGTTGCCGGCGGCGAAGGTGCGGTTGCGGAAGAGCGACAGGTTGAAGAGCGGCTCTTTGATCCTGCTCTCGATGATCAGGAAGATGATCAGGATGACGACGCCGCCGATGAGGGCGCCGAGCACCCAGGGGTTGGTCCAGCCCATGGTGTGGCCGCCGTACGGCTGAAGGCCGTAGGTGATGCCGACGAGCACGGCGATGAGGCCGACCGCGAAGGTCAGGTTGCCCCACCAGTCGATCTTGGCCTTCCGGCGGATGCCGGTGTCGTGCAGCTTGATGAACGCCCAGAACGTGCCGAAGACGCCGACCGGGACGGACACGAGGAAGACCCAGTGCCAGTTCACCGGGCCGAGGACGCCGCCGAGGATGAGGCCGATGAACGACCCCGCGATCGCCGCGATGGAGTTGATGCCCAACGCGGTGCCGCGCCGGGTGGCGGGGAACGCGTCGGTGATGATCGCGGTGGAGTTCGCGAAGAGCAGCGCGCCGCCGATTCCCTGGGCGATACGCCAGCCGATCAGCCATAGCGCCGCGGTGGCCCCGTGCATCCAGCAGACCGAGAGCAGGATGGAACAGGCCGTGAACACCGCGAAGCCGAGGTTGTACATGCGGACCCTGCCGAACATGTCGCCGAGCTTGCCGAACGCCACCACCAGGACGGCGGTGACGACCATGAAGCCCATCATCATCCACAGCAGGTAACTCGTGTTGCCGGAATCGAGGGGATTGAGCCCGATTCCATCAAAAATATTCGGAAGCGCGATGAGGACGATCGACTGGTTGATCGTCACCATCAGCACACCGAGCGTGGTGTTCGAGAGGGCGATCCACTTGTAGTGCGGTCCGAGGGGCCGTGCCTGTTCCGCACGTCTGTGCGTCTGGGCGGGCGCTGTCATAAGGGCTCTGAGCTCCTGTGTCTGCTCGTAATATTTTCGCAACAAAGGTTGCTTAGTGCTAACTAACTATACGCCTATGCTCACTGCTCTCAATCCCCTCCGGAGTGTGACAACCCACTCAACAGGCCGTCGCGTCACCGTCGTTCACCCTCCCGACTGCTCGATACTGGACCGATGGCCCACCGACAACGGCCGGTACCGGTCGAGGAGGAGATCGACTCGGGCGTCGCCGCGCTCGTGCCGGATCCCGACCGGCCGCACTCCTGGACGCTCGAGGTCGACGGCACCCCGCAGTCGCACGTCGACCTGGACGATCCGGAGTATCTGGACTTCGAGTACGTCCGGCGGCTCGGCCACGTCGTCGACCTGATCGCCCCGCGAGGACGGCCGCTGCGCGTGCTGCACCTCGGCGGTGGCGGCCTGACGCTCGCGCGGTACGTCGCGGCCACCCGGCCGCGGTCCACCCAGCAGGTGGTGGAGATCGACGCCGCCCTGGTCGACCTCGTACGGCGGCGCCTTCCCCTGGACCGCGGCGCACGGGTCCGGATCCGCGTCGGCGACGCGCGCGCCGTCCTGGCCCGCGCGCCCGAGGACGCCTTCGACCTGGTCGTGGCGGACGTCTACGCCGGGGGGCGGCTGCCCGCCCACCTGACGTCCGTGGAGTTCCACACCGCCGCCGCACGCACGCTGCGCGCGGGAGGGTTCTACGCCGCGAACCTGGCCGACGGCGCGCCGCTGTCCTTCGCCCGCGCCCAGGTCGCGACGCTGCGCGCGGTCCTGCCCGAAATGTGCCTCATCGCCGACCCGGCGGTGCTTCGGGGCCGCCGGTTCGGCAACCTCGTCCTGGTGGCCGGGCGCACCGAGCCGCCGGTGGCCGACCTGACCCGCAGGGCCGCCGGTGATCCGTTCCCGGGCCGGGTGGTGTACGGGGAGGAGCTGACGAGGTTCGCCTCGGGCGCGGCCCCGGTCACCGACGCGACGGCCCGCCCGTCGCCGCCTCCGCCCGACGGCGTCTTCGGCTGAGTTCCGGCCCCGGCTACGCCCGGTCCTCCCCACCGTCCAGGATCTTCTGCAGATGCTCGGCGACATAGCCGGACCGGTACGTCCCGTCCTGAAGGCCGACCTCGCGCGCCTCGTCCGCGTCGATGAACCGCAGGGAACCGCCGGCGGTCTCGGCCGCGCCGAACTCGCCGGTGTCCACGATCCCGGGCCAGGCGCCGGGCTCGTGGTAGATCGGCGGGTCGGCGGGAAAGAGGGCGAGCAGGCTCTCGTCGTGACCGACGATCCTCCAGGCCCCGTTACCGATCTGGCTTTCCTCGGTGTAGACCGGATGCCTCCGCGGCGCCTTGCGGAGCTCGGGGTCGAGCCGTCCGTACGGTGAGCGCCCCTCGAACAGCCCGAGCGCGGTGCCGAAGTGGTTGCGCGTCAGCACGACGGCCAGGTGGTGGCCGCGCCGGCGCGCGGGAATCGCCAGCACGTCCCCGGGCCTCGGCCTGGGGACACGTCTGGCCGGCACCTCGGCCGTGAGCCCGCGAATGTCCGCGCCCTGGACGTCGGCCAGCGGGATCCGCCCGGAGCGGAGCACCTGGAGCAGGGCCTCCGCGAGCCGCCGCGGGGTGACCGGCGCACCGGTCGCGGCGCTGAGCCGCTCGGCCAGCACGGCCTGGCACTCCCCCGCGTCCTCGAAGACGGCGTCGTTCAGCTCCGGGACTCGGGACGGCTCGTCGCCGTCGTACCGTTCGCCGCCCGTCAGGGTGACCTTGAACGTCAGCGGCCGTGGGAGGACCTCGTCGATGGCTTCACTGTTCGTCGGGACCGCCCAGCCGAGGACCTCCAGGAACTCGGCGAGAGTGATCGCGCCGCCGACCTCGTCGGCGAAGCCGGACACGACCTCGGCAAGCCCCGCGGCGACCTCGCCGAGGGCCTCGGGCGGAAGTGGAGCGTCGTTCATCCCGGGTGTCCCCTTCTGCCGCGCGGCGGTGGGGTCCGGGGGCGTTGTCCATCCCCCGGACCCCGATGTCCCGCCCACTTGCACACACCGGCACGTTTAAGAGTGCGGATCAGTCCTGAGGTCGCCGTGCTCTGCCTATTGAGCTAACGCCGCACGTGGAGCGGCATGCCGGGCTCGAACCGGCACCTCGGCGAGTGTCGTCCGCACTCGGTCGATCCGGTGTTGAGCGGCGAATGCTGAATCTGGAGCGAGAGTCTGAGTCTGTGCGGTTGGTGCGCCTCTGCCATTGGGCCATCCCGGCATGGAGTGCCGGGAGGGGGATTCGAACCCCCACTTTTCTCTCCGCGTTCAAACTGAGCTTCAGTTTCAGCTTGCGCTCCTCACGCATCCCCCGCGCGGGGCGGGGGAGTCCTTGAGGCTACCTCTCGAACAGGTAGCCGAAGATGACCTCACCGGTGCGCTGGTCGGTGATCTCGGCTCCGTTGGCCTCCTCGCGGGCGAACTTCACCGCCCGCTGGAGCCGATCCACCCGGTCGACCAGCTCGTTGATCCGCCGGGCGGGCAGCGCGCCGGAGAACTTCGTCGTGGTCCAGTAGCCGACCGCGACGTCCTCGTAGTACACCTCGACCTGGGCCGGGTGCTTGTCGGTCGCCTCGGCCTTGACGTGGTTGCGCGGCACCTTCTTCGTACGGTTGGTGCGCACCGGCTCGGTCTTCCAGCAGTCGGCCGACTCGTCGAACGACCACGACTCCGCCGCGTCCAGCACCGGCAGCCGCTTGATGAAGGTGTGCAGATCGGTGAGCTGCTTTTCCAGGAAGAGCAGGTACGACACCGGGACGTCGCGCAGCAGAGTACGGCCGTCGACCGTGATGTCGGCCTTGGCGGTGCAGTTCGCCCAGTCCTTGGTCGCGGTCACGTCGAACAGCCGCGTCATGATCTCCGAGGTGCGCCGGATGACCTCATCCGCCTTGACCTGCACTCGCGTGGACTCCGGCGGAAGCTGCTCGCCCTCTTCGTCCTTCGGCTGGTACACCCGCGAGATACCGGCCAGCAGCGCCGGCTTCTGCAGGCCGTGGTGCGCGTCGGTCAGGTCGCGGAGGGCGCCGCTCTTGACGCCCTTTTCCACGGCGATTATCTGATTAAGCTTCGCCACTTTGCCCCCTTTTCAGGCAAAGGAACGCTATCGCGAGAACTGTTCCGACGCAGCCGATTAAAGGTCAATCCTTGCGGCCCGTGACGGCGATGCCGAGGCCCAGGCCGATCATGGCGAGGCCGCCCGCTCCCCCGACCAGCCGGAGGCGTCGCGGCGAGCGCCCGAACCAGGCGCGCGTCCCGCTGGCCGCCAGGCTCCAGGTCGAGTCGCAGATCAGCGCGATCAGGACGAAGATCAACCCGAGCGTGAACATCTGGAGGGACACACCGCCGCGTTCGCGGTCGACGAACTGCGGCAGCACCGCGGCGAAGAACACCACGGTCTTGGGGTTGGCGACGCCGACGAGGAACCCGTCGACGCACGCGCGCAGGACGCCGCGCTCGTACGGGTCGGCGCGCACCTCGACGTGGCCGCGCCCGCGCAGCAGCGCACGGGTGCCGAGAAAGACGAGGTACGCGGCGCCGCACAGTTTGATCACGGTGAACAGGGCCACGGAGCGCTCGACCACCTCGCCGATGCCGAGCGCGACCGCGCCGGCCACGACGAGTGCGCCCAGCTCGTTGCCGACGACCGAGACCAGCGCGGTGCGGCGGCCGTACGCCAGGGCCCGGCCCACGACGAACAGCACGCTCGGGCCGGGGATCACGATGATGATCATGGCGGCGAGGCCGAAGGCCAGCGCCTGGGAGAGGGAGATCACCGACCTGACGGTAGGCGCGCACCCGCCGTCGCACAACGCGGTTTCCGGCGGGCCGTCAGGCCAGGTCGCGCCACTCGCCGGAACCGCCGTGGGCGATGACGTCGCGCGACAGCGCCCGCGTGGCCGCGAGCACGGCCGGCACGAGCCTTCGCAGGTCGGCCCCGTGCCTGCGGGTCACCAGCGACATCGCGGCCAGCACGCCGCCGCCGGCGTCGCGCACGGGCGCCGCCACCGAGCAGGAGCCGAGGGTCATCTCCTCGTTGGTCACCGCGTAGCCGGACCGGCGGACGTCGGCGAGGCAGGCTCGCAGCCGCTCGGGGTCGGTGAGCGTGTGCGGCGTGTGCGACGTCAGGCCCCCGGCGAGCACGCCGTCGATGAACGCATCGGAGGAGAAGGCGAGCAGCACCCGGCCGACTCCGGTCGCGTGCAGCGGGAGTTCGGCGGCCACCCGCGTCACGATCGGCACCGACCGGGGGCCGCGCAGGCGCTCGAGGTAGAGGGCCTTGCGGTCGTTGAGGACGGCGAGCTGGACGTTCTCGTGGGTGACCTCGTACAGGTCCTCCATGTGCGGCAGCGCCAGCTCGCGCAGGGCGGTCGCGGCCGAGGCCTGGGCACCGATGCGCCACAGGTGCATGCCGACGCGGTAGGAGCCGTCGGGCAGGCGTTCGAGGAAACCGCCGGTGGTCAGCTCGCCGACGAGCCGGTGACCGGTGGCGAGAGGCAGGTCCGCGCGCCGGCAGATCTCGGTGAGGCTCAGCCGGACGCCGCCGGGCGCGAACGCCTCCAGAATCGCCATCACTTTCCCCGCCACGCTGGGGGGTGTTCCCGCGCTCGCCAATGCCCTGCCTTCCCGACCCGGGCATCCACAATAAGCGGCGTCCCGCCACACCGGACCGGTGGGACGGGACGCCGCCGCGCGGATCAGTTGGCGCTGATGTCGAGCGCCTTCATGATCAGATCCAGCTTGCGATCCTGGCTCGCGAGATGTTCATCCTGCGCGTCGAAGCGCTGGTCGATCCGGGCGAACCGCTCGTCGATCTCGGTGAAGCGGTTCTCGTGGCGCATCTGGGTGATGCGCATCTCCTTGAGCTGGCCGCTGAGACCCGCGATGCCGGCGTCCAGCTCGTCGAGACGGTTACCGTGACGCATCTGGGTGGCCCGGACCGTCGTCAGGCTCTGGCTGAGGTCGGTGAGCTGCTTGCCGTGCTCGCCCTGCGTCTTACCGATGTCGTTCAGCATGCCGTAGATGGCGTTGACATCGTTGTAGAGCTGCTGGATCTTGCGTTCGGCTTCGGCCATGAGCATTGACCCTATCTCCCCTCTGTCGCGTCTCCCGGGGGGTTCCGGAGACTCTCGGGTAATACGCAGTGCACCCGAGATATTACGGGGAGTAAAACTCCGAAGGGAAATCGATCACTCACGTTCGGTGATCACGCCGTCCTCGATCAGGACGCGCTGGGCGACGGCGAAGGCGGAGTTGGCGGCGGGCACACCGCAGTACACCGCGGTCTGCAGCAGCACCTCCTTGATCTCGTCGGCGCTGAGGCCGTTGCGCACCGCCGCGCGTACGTGCAGCGCCAGCTCCTCCAGGTGGCCGCGCGCGACCAGGGCGGTCAGGGTGATGCAGCTGCGGGTGCGCCGGTCCAGCAGCGGCCGGGTCCAGATCTCCCCCCAGGCGTACCGGGTGATGAAGTCCTGGAAGTCGGCGGTGAACCCGGTCTTGCGGGCCTCGGCCCGGTCGACGTGAGCGTCGCCGAGCACCTCACGGCGGACCGTCATTCCGTCACTCATGGCGTCCCTTCGAGATGGCGGAGCATCGCGTGCGTCACCGGCTCCGGTCGTTCGAGGTTGGCGAGGTGGGCGGCGCCCGGTACGACGACGAGCCTCGCTCCGGGGATGCCCTCGGCGAGCGTCTCGGCGTGCTCCAGCGGCGTGGCGACGTCCTCGGCCCCGGCGACGACCAGCGTCGGCGCGCTCACCTCGCCGAGCCGGTCGCGCGCGTCGAAGGCGGCGAGCGCCTCACAGCAGGCCGCGTAGCCCTCCGCGTCCACGTGCGCGAGCATCGCCCGTGCGGCCGCGGTTCCGGTGTACGCGGGGGTGAACCACCGGCCGAGGAACGTGTCCGCGAGCGGCTCCAGCCCACCGTCGCGCACCTTCGCGGCCCGGTCGTGCCAGGCGGCGGGGTCGCCGAAGCGCGCGGAGGTGCAGCACAGGATCAGGCTCGTGATCCGCTCGGGGTGCTCGATGGCCAGTGCGGTGCCGACCGCCCCGCCGAGCGAGACGCCGCCGTAGGCCACCCTCTCCAGGCCGAGCCCGTCGAGCAGACCGGTCACCGCCGCGGCGATGTCACCGATCGTGCCATGGACGACGTCGGAGCCGCCGTGCCCCGGCAGGTCGTACCGGAGCACCCGCCGACCCACGGCCAGCCCGGCGAGCTGCGGCTCCCACAGGTCCATGGTCGTCCCCAGCGACGGCCCGAGCACGAGGACGGGCGCGCCATCCGGCCCGTCGAGGCGATGGTGCAGCCACGTCATCGGCCCGCCTCCACGACGTAGGCCACGAGGTCCCGATCGACGAGCACGGCCACAGGGCCGAGGGCGCCCTCACCACGGACCAGATCCCACAGCGGACGCCCCCGCACAGCACCCACAAGCGCAAGCATCGCCCGCGCCGCCGCGATCCCGCCGTTCAGCCGCGTCATCGGCCCGCCTCCGCGGCGTAGGCCGCGAGGGCGCGGTCGACGAGCTCGGCCGGGTCGATTCCGCCGGGGACCAGGTCGCGCGGCGGGCGGCCCTCACGCAGGGCCGCGGCGACCGTGCGGTCGGCCTCGGTGCGGCCGGTCTCGCGTGCCGGCGTCGCGACGACATGCTCCGACAACAACTCATCACACAGATCCGCGCGCATCCGATCCGGAAAGACCTCCAACCCGCCGACGAGGACGCGCGCGCCGTCCGCGCCGTCGAGGCGGTGCTTCAGTCGCTCCATCGGCCCGCCTCCGCCGTATAAGCCGCAAGAGCCCGATCGACCAGCTCCGCCGCAGGACCGACGGCGTCGGCCGGGTCGACCCCGCCCGGGACCAGGTCACGCAGCGGACGGCCCTCACGCAACGCCGCCGCGACCACGCGACCGGCCTCGGCACGACCGACCTCACTCGCCAGCACCGCCGCGACGTGCTCCGACAGCAGCTCATCGCGCAGGTTCGCGCGCATCCGGTCCGGGAAGACCTCCAGCCCGCCGGCGAGTTCGGCTGCGGTCTCGGCCGCGCCGCCGGTCAGCCGCAGGGCGTCGTTCAGCGGTAGCCATTCGGCGTGCCACTCCCCCGCGGGGCGTTCCAGCGCGGCCGCCTGCGAGGCGAACAGGACCTGTGCGTACGCCGGTACGCGCAGCGCGGTGGAGCGGATCATGGTGGCGAGCACCGGGTTGCGCTTGTGCGGCATGGCCGACGAACCACCGCGTCCGGGGGCGGCCGGTTCGGCGATCTCGCCGATCTCGGTCTGGGCGAGCGTGACGACGTCGGTCGCGAGCTTGCCGAGCGCGCCCGCGACCAGGGCCAGCGCGGCGCCGAGTTCGGCGACCGGCGCGCGGAGCGTGTGCCAGGGCAGGACGGCCTCGGCCAGGCCGGTCTCCTCGGCGAACACCGGCAGCAACTCGGTGGTGCCGAACGCCGCCATCGTCCCGGCCGCGCCGCCGAGC
>NZ_JBHLZP010000147.1:0-16709 GCF_042429965.1 Actinoallomurus acaciae | reverse complement strand
CGCGTGGTACGCGGTGGCCGCCGCGTCGGGCAGGGCGGCCGCGGTCACCGGGTCCAGGCCGTTCGCCCGCACGAGCCGCGACACCGGCCAGACCAGCTCGTCGGCCAGCCCGCCCGGTTCGTGGATGCCGAGGATCGGCGCGGTCGCGCACCGCTGCTCCCGGCCGGACGCGCACGCCTCACAGGCGCCGCACGGGATGATCAGGTGCGGGAGGACGAGGTCGCCCACGGCGATGTCGCCGGCGGGGCCGTCCACCTCCGTGACGACGCCGGCGACCTCGTGCCCGGGTACCAGCGGATAGGAGACCCCCGGCGGCAACGGCATTCCGCGCAGGTAGTGCGCGTCCGTGCCGCAGATCCCGCACGCCATGACCCGGATGCGCGCCCACCCGGGACGCGGCGACGGCGGACCGGTCGTGTCGAGACGCACCGAACCCGGCCCGTTGATCGTTATCCGTCGCACGACATGTCACGTTAGTCGCCTTACTTGTACCCGTTAGTGGGTGTACGGCGTGCAGTGCCCGATTTACTCGGGCGTACCCTGTCTGCCGGTACGGCCATGTCGCGTAAGGGAGATGGACAGCAGGTGGTAGAGCGGGTTGTGGTGACCGGACTCGGCGCGGTGACCCCGGTGGGGAACGACGTGGCCGCAACGTGGGAGGCGCTCGTACACGGCCGGTCCGGCATCAGACCGATCACCCGGTTCGACGCGTCCCACGACCGCGTCCGCATCGCGGGGGAGGTCACCGGCTTCGACCCCCACCAGGTGCTCGACCACAAACGGGTGCGCCGGTCGGCGCGGTTCTCCCAGTTCGCCGTCGCCGCCGCGCGTGAGGCCGTGAAGGACGCCGGGCTGGTCCTGGAGGGCGACACCTCGCGGGTCGGCGTGGTCGTCAACAACGCCGTCAGCGGCTTCCCGGAGATGCAGGGCGGCGTCGAGACCCTGCACGAGCGCGGGGAGCAGCGCGTCAGCCCGTACTACGTCTCGTCGGTCATCCCCAACATGCCCGCGTGCGAGGTCGCCATGGACCTCGGCGTGCACGGCCCGGTCACCGCCGGCGCCCTGGCCTGCGCCAGCGGCGTGTACGCGCTGCTGGACGCCCGGCGGCTGATCCTGGCGGGCGAGGCGGACGTGGTGATCGCGGGCGGTACGGACGCCGGCATCACGTCGGCGATCTTCGCCGGCCTCACCAACATGGGCGCGCTGTCGCGCCGCAACGACGAGCCGGAGCGCGCCAGCCGCCCGTTCGACGGCCAGCGCGACGGGTTCGTGTTCGGCGAGGGCGCGGTGCTGCTGGTCCTGGAGTCCGAGCGCCACGCGCGGGCGCGGGGCGCGAGGCCGTACGCCGAGGTCGCGGGCGGCGCGCTGACGAGCGACGCGTTCCACGTCAGCGCGCCGGAGCCGGGCGGCGCGTACGCCACGGCGGCGATCCGCCAGGCCATGGAGCGCACCGGCACCGCACCCACGGACGTCGACTACATCTGCGCCCACGGCACCTCGACCAAGGCCAACGACGTCACCGAGACCAAGGCGATCCGGGCCGCGCTCGGCACGCACGCCGACCACGTCGCGGTGAGCTCACCGAAGTCGATGGTCGGCCACCTGATCGGTGCGGCCGGGGCGCTGTCCGCGATGGTCTGCGCGCTGGCGATCCGCGACGGCGTCGTGCCGCCCACGATCAACCAGGAGACGCCCGACCCGGAGTGCGACCTGGACTACGTGCCCAACACGGCGCGCCCGCTGCGCGTGCGCACGGCGCTCGTCAACGCGTTCGGCTTCGGCGGCCAGAACTGCGTCGCGGTCATCCGCGAGCCCTGACCAGGTGGCAATAACGCGGAGTGCCAATGATCGGGCGCGCGGATAGGAGCATTACACCAGTCCGAAAGTGACGTATGACCTCTATCGTGGCGACGCTCGCCCAACGGAAAGGAAGCGCGTCCGCCATGGAGAACAGTCGCCCCGGCCCCGTACCCCGATGGTGTTCCTGCCGTATTCCGGACGACGTCGAGCAGAAGCGGGGCGTGAGCCGCCGGCAGGTGCTCGGCGGGTTGACCGCCACGAGCGCCCTCGCCCTCGCGGGCTGGCCCGGGGCGGCCGAGGCGGCCACGGCCGGCAGGGGCGCCAAGGGCGCGGTGACCATCACGATCATGGGCACCTCCGACATCCACAGCCACGCCGTCGACTGGGACTACTACAAGGACGCGGCGTACAGCGACAGCGCGGGGAACGTCGTCGGCCTGGCCCGGGTGTCGAGCCTGGTGAACCAGATCCGGAAGGCTCGCGGGCGGGACCACACGCTGCTGTTCGACGCGGGCGACACCATCCAGGGCACGCCGCTGGGCTTCTACTACGCCACGGTCGAGCCGTTCACCGAGTCCGGCGAGATCCACCCGATGGCGCGGCAGATGAACGCCATCGGCTTCGACGCGGTGGCGCTCGGCAACCACGAGTTCAACTACGGCCTTCCGCTGCTGGACGCCTGGGTCAAGCAGATGCACGCGCCGGTCCTGGCGGCCAACGCCGTGCACGCGGGGACCGACCGGCCGGGGTACCGCCCGTACATCATCAAGCGGATGCGCGTCCCCGGGCACCCGCCGATCAGAGTCGGGCTGCTCGGCCTGACCAACCCGGGCGTCGCCATCTGGGACAAGGCCAACGTCTCCGGCAAGCTGGACTTCCTGGACCTGGTCGAGACCGCCAAGCGGTGGGTCCCGAAGATCCGCGCCCAGGGCGTCGACGTCATGGTCGTCAGCGCGCACGCGGGCGACAGCGGCCTGTCGTCCTACACCGGCGACATCCCGGTGGAGAACGCCGCGGCGATGGTCGCCGAGGAGGTGCCCGGCATCGACGCCATCCTCTTCGGCCACGCGCACATCGACGTCTCCGAGCGGTTCGTCACCAACAAGGCCACCGGCGAGAGCGTCGTGATGAGCGAGCCGATGTGCTGGGGCGAGCGACTGTCGGTCTTCGACCTCACGCTGACCCGCGACCGCGGCCGCTGGAAGGTCACCGGCAAGTCCGCCACCACGGTGAACACCAACACGGTGCAGGAGGACCCGAAGCTCGTCGCGCTGGTCAAGAAGCAGCACGACGCGGTGGTCGCGTACGTCAACCAGGACGTCGCCACGTCCACCGAGGAGATGTCGGCGGCCGAGTCCTGCTGGAAGGACACCGCGATCCTCGACTACGTCAACCTGGTGCAGACCGAGACGGTCAAGAAGGCCATCGCCGGCACCGCCGACGAGTCGCTGCCGGTGATCTCCATCGCCGCGCCGTTCAACCGCGCCGCGACCTTCCCGGCCGGGCAGGTGACGGTCAAGGACATCGCCGGGCTCTACATCTACGACAACACGCTGCTGGGCAGCGTCCTGACCGGCGCCCAGGTCAAGGCGTACCTGGAGTACTCCGCGCGGTACTACCAGCAGGTCGCGGCGGACGCCCCGGTCGACCCGGCGTCGTGGACCAACGCCCACGACCTGCCGGACTACAACTACGACCAGATGTCCGGCGTCACGTACGACGTCGACATCGCCAAGCCCGAGGGCTCGCGGATCTCCGGCCTCGCCTACGACGGCACGCCGGTGGCCGACGACCAGCGGTTCGTGGTCGCGGTCAACAACTACCGCCAGTCCGGCGGCGGCGGTTTCCCCGGCATCACCACCGCCCCGGTCGTCTACAACGCACAGGTCGCGATCCGCGAGGCGATCGTCGCGTACGCCTCGGAGGCCAAGACCATCGACCCGTCCACCTTCCACGTGGAGAACTGGAAGCTGGTACGCGACGGCGCCCCGGTCTTCTGACACCGGGCTCTGCGGCCCGCCGGGTCAGTCCGGCGGGCCGGGGACGAGCAGCCCGCGGTTGTACGCCTCGGCGACGGCCGCGGCGCGGTCGCCGACGCCCAGCTTGGCGTAGATGTTCAGCAGATGCGTCTTGACCGTGGCCTCGGTGATGAACAGCCGAGCCGCGGCCCGCCGGTTGGTGCATCCGGCCGCGACGAGTTCGAGCACCTCCACCTCCCGCCGGCTGAGCGGCCCCGAGCCCGGAGTGCGGACCCGGTTCATCAGCCGGGACGCCACCGAGGGGGAGAGGACCGCCTCGCCATGTGCGGCCGCGCGCACCGCCCGCAGCAGTTCGGCGCGCGGGGCGTCCTTCAGCAGGTAGCCGGTGGCGCCCGCCTCGATCGCCGGCAGCACGTGGCTGTCGGTGTCATAGGTCGTGAGCACGAGGACGCGTGCCGCCGTGCCCTGCCGGGTCAGTTCGGCGATGGCCGTCACACCGTCCATTCCGGGCATCCGCAGGTCCATCAGGATCACGTCGGGCGAAGTCTCCCGGGCGAGCCGTACGGCCTCGGCGCCGTCGCCGGCCTCGCCGACCACCTCGAACTCGGGATCACGCGCGAACATGCTGCTCAGGCCGTCTCTCACCACCGGATGATCGTCGGCGACCAGCAGCCGGATCGGGCCTTCGGGGCGGTTCACGCGGAGGCCTCCTCGGATGCGGCCGGGACGCAGGCGGAGACGCCCGTGCCCAGACCCGGTTCCGACTCGACCTGAAGCGTCCCGGCCAGGCCCTCGATCCGCTGCCGCATCGCGATGAGGCCGAACCCGCCGCCCGTCTCCCCGCGCGCGCCGTCGGCGGGCACCTCCGCCGGGTCGAACCCGCGCCCGTCGTCCCGTACGTCCAACGCCACCTCGTTCTCCATGTACGACAGGGTCACCCCGACCCTGGTCGCCCCCGCGTGCCGGGCCACGTTGGCGAGCGCCTCCTGGGCGGTCCGCAGCAGCGCGACCTCCACCTCGCGTTCCATCGGCCGCGCCGTACCGGTCGTGGTGACCTCGACGGCGAGCCCGTGCAGCGCCGACCAGCGCCCGGCGACGCCGGTGAGCGCCTCGCTGAGCCGCGCCGTCTCCAGGGGTTCGGGGCGCAACGCGTGCACCGACCGCCGCGCCTCGGTCAGGCTCTCCCGGGCCAGCCCGGTCGCCGCGGTCACGTGGCGGCGCCAGTCCGCGGCGTCCTCTCCGGCCTGCTCGGCCGCCTGCAACTGGGTGATGATCCCGGTCAGGCCCTGGGCGAGGGTGTCGTGGATCTCCCGCGCCATCCGCTGGCGCTCGTCCATGACCCCGGCCTCGCGCGCCTGGGCCACGAGCCGCTCGTGCAGGCCGGCGTTCTCGGCCAGGCTCGCCTCGAGCCGGCGGTTCGCCTCCCTGGCCTCACGCAGGGCCTGCTCCCGCTGGTCGTTCTGCTCGCCGCTCCGCCGGGCGAACCAGGCGAAGCCGCACATCGGCAGGACGTTCGCGGCCACGACGGCGAGGTAGATGACCACCCCGAGCAGTGTCGTCCTGGCCATCGTCGAGGCCTGCGCGGTGCCTGACAACACCGCCACCGCGGCGACGCCGAGCAGCCGCCACGGCCAGAGGATGAGCCGGAACGCGTACAGGTATCCGGCCGGCGCGAAGAACCCCCACCAGGGGTCCCGCACCACCAGGACGGTCAGGACCGCCATGAGCACGGTGAAGAACACCGCCATGGCCGAGGGGCTCTCCCGCGCCGCGGGACGCAGCGTGACCATGCACAGCATCCACAGGGCGGCGGCCGCGCAGAGGGCCAGGTCGATGGTGAGGCCGCCCGACGAGCGCCGCTGCGCCACGGTGATGGCGGTCAGGATCGCCACGAGGAGGTACGGCAGCACGGCCACCACCGGAGGCCACTGCTCCCGAGCCTCCAGCCGGGGGCGCGGCGCCGGAACGCTCATTCCCGTCCTCCCCGGTGACATCCACTTCCCGCAGGACAATCTAACCGTCGCCGGTCCGTACGCCATCGCCGTTCGCGCTCGTCAGGCGCCCGCGAACAGCGACCGCAGGCGCCGGCCGTGGACGAGCGCGACGACACCGAGCAGGAGGAGCCCGCAGACCCCCTGTTCGAGCCGCAGCCACATCGGGAACGTCCCGGGCAGCGCGATGATCACGACGATGGCCACGACCATGACGGCCGAGGCGATCCGCAGCCGCAGGAACGCGCCACGGGAGCCGCGGGCCGCGCGGGCGGCGAACGAGAACATCAGCAGGGACGTGAGGGCGACGATCGTGCCCCGTACCCAGACGGCGGCGGTCACGACGGAGTGGTGGTCGCGGAGCAGGACGATGGCGACGAAGGTGACCAGGCTGAGGAGGAGATAGCCGCCGACGAGCAGCTTCACGGTGCGGAGGGCCGTACGGGTCTGCGGCTTGGTGTCCATGTCAGCCCTTTCTGTCGTGACCAGGTGCACGTCAGCGTCGCAAGGGCGCGCGTGCCCGCACATCGCCCGGACTCCCGTGCCGGCGGCTGAACCCGCGGACCGGCCGTACGGCCGAGCCGATCCACCGATCGGTTGATCCGGGCGCCGGAGAGGCCGTCACTAGACTCCGGACCATGCGACGGCTGAGCAGCACCGTGGTCGTGGTGGCGGGCGAGCGGTCTGGGAAGGTCGTCTCCGGGCTGGACGGACTGCACAACGTCCGGGCGATCGCCCGGGGCGAGCGCTCCCCGGCCGAGGTCGAGGAGGCGGTCCACCGGGCCACGGCGACGTACGTCGTGCACGACGCGGACCCGCTGGCGGCGGTCGGCGACGCGTGGGTCGACCTCTTCGACGGCGCGGCGCCGGTGGGCGGCCTGGAGGTCGCCATCGAGACGGCCCTGGCCGGGCTGCGGTCGGACCGGCTCGCGCTGCCCGACTACTACGTCGTGCTCGATCCCGACGACATGCCGGTCACGCGGCGGCACTGGTGGCTCGGCGCTCTGGCGGGCAGCGCCCCGTCGCGCGTCATACCGGCCCGCGCGTCGGCCGCTGCGGTCACGGACGCGCTGGGCCGGCTCTCGTCCGGGCGCTGGTGGCCCTCTGACCTGGAGGGATGGCTCCGTGGGCTGACCCGGACGGTCCCCGATCGGGTGGGCCTCCCGTCGAGTTCCGGTCTCGATCCGAAACCCTGACTCCCGTGGGAGCGTTCCCCTGACCCCGTTTACAAAGCCGTCCCCGGCGAACGAACGTTGTCGGCATGGGGACGAAACGGGAGCTTCATCGTCTTTCCGGCCAACGACCACCATTCCGTACGAGCTTGGCATCGCGCATGTCCAGGCTGATCCCGTCTCTGCTCACCGAGCCGCCCTTCCGGCGTTACTGGACGGGCCAGACGATCTCTTTACTCGGCGACGAGGTGTCGATGATCGCCCTGCCGCTGACCGGAGTCCTCGTGGTGCACGCCGGGCCGGCGCAGATGGGGTACCTCATGACGGCCTGGCTCCTGCCGAGCCTGCTGTTCTCGATGCCGGCGGGTGTCCTGGTCGACCGGTACGGCCACCGCCGTCACACGATGCTCGCCGCGGATCTCGGCCGGGCCGCGCTGATGGCGAGCATCCCGATCGCCTACGCGGCCGGGGGACTGACCAGCGTCCAGCTGTACACCGTCGCGTTCGCCGTCGGCACGCTCAGCGTGCTGTTCGCCGTCGCCGACAGCACACTCTTCGTCTCCCTCGTGCCGCCCGAGCGCTACGTCTCCGGCAACTCCCTCCTGCACAGCAGCTACGCCCTGGCGGACGCCGGCGGACCCGGTCTCGGCGGCGCCCTCGTCCAGGCGCTGTCCGCGCCCGCCGCGCTCCTGGCCGACGGCCTGTCCTACCTGGCGTCGGCGTTCTTCCTGTTCCGCGTCAGGTCGCAGGAGCCGGCCGCCGCGCAGAGCCCGGGGGGCTCACCGGTCGGCGGGTTCCGGTTCATCGCCGGCTCACGGGTGGTCCGCGCCGCGCTCGGCGCGACCGCGACGATCAACTTCTTCACCTACATGTTCGCCGCGCTGTTCGTGCTCTACGCGACCACCACGCTGCGCGTGCCGCCGGGCCTGCTCGGGACCGTGCTCAGCGCCGGCGCCGCCGGAGGGTTGCTCGGATCGGTGGTGACGGGCCGGGTGGCGGCGCGGATCGGCATCGGACCGGCGTTCATCGCCGGCTGTGTGCTCTACCCCGCCCCGCTGTTCCTCGTCCCGGCCGCGGGCGGCGGCCGGCACACCGTGCTCACGCTGCTCTTCCTGGCCGAGTTCGGCTCCGGGATCGGCGTCATGATGCTGGACATCTCGGCCGGATCGATCTTCGCCGCGGTCATCCCCGACCCGGTGCGGGCGCGGGTGTCCGGCGCGTACCGTGCGGTCAACTACGGCGCGCGCCCGCTCGGATCGCTGGCCGCCGGGGCCCTCGGCACGATGGTCGGCCCGCGCACGACCCTCGTGATCGCCGTCGCGGGCGCGATCGCCGGAGCCGGCTGGCTGGTGCCCTCGCCGCTGCCGCGCATGCGGGCCCTGCCGATCCCGCCGCCGGGGAACGTCCAGGCGTCGATGTCGGCGGCCGGTGAGGACCGTGTCCCCTGACGGGACGGCGAGCGGCGCCCTTCCACCCGGGTCACGCCGGCGGCGTCGAACGGGGTTTCCTCGGAAAGACGATCTGAATGCCCGAGACCGAGCACATCAGAGTGCCGTCGGCATCGGTGAACTCGACCTGGACGTGAATGGCCTGGCGGGTCTTCTGGGTCACCCTGCCGGTGATCCACAGCACGCCTTCGCGCACCGGGCGATAGAACGTGACGTTCATCTGGACGGTGCGGAACGCGTTCTCGTCATCGAGCACCGACATCGCCGTGTGGCCCATGACCTGATCGGCGAGGGCCCCGAGGTATCCGCCGAACAACTGGCCACCGGTGGTGAAGAAGTCCTCGTCGGTCTCCCACTGGGTGACGACCCGGCCGGGCTGCCACGAAACGATGTCGGGAAGCCGGAGAATCTCCACGACCCTTGGCTTGGTGGCCTGACCGGCCTGGATCTTGTCGAGGCGATCTGTCCAGATTGTCATCTGACTCCTCGCGGCGTCGGCGTCCCGCCCCGGAGGATCGCCCACATCGCCGGCGGCCGCAAGGCACGATCGGCGGTCGCCCGGCGCCCCGGGTTTTGCGCTCCGCGGCGTTTGTGGCGCCTCCCAGCGGGCACGCGGCAGGGTAGCGTGCCCCGTCGGCCGTGAGCGGCCACGCCAGAGAGAACGCACGTCATGAAGCCACCCGAGGACCTGATCACCGTCCTGGCGGAGGATCACCGAGAACTGAACCAGCTCTTCACGGAGCTGGAGGTGCTCTCCGGCGGAGAGCCGCTGCGACGCTCGCTGACCGACCAGATGATCATCGAGGCGGTCCGGCACGCCGTGGCCGAGGAGGCCTACTTCTACCCGGTCATCCGCGAGCGTCTCCCCGACGGGGACCTGATCGCGGACGGGGCCTGCGGCGAGCACGCCCACCTCGAGCAGATCTTCAAACGGCTCGAACGACCCGACCTGCCCGACGATCGCTTCTCCCTCCTGCTGTCCTGGGCGATCATCAGTGCGCGGCGGCACATCGTCGACGAGGAGGAGCGGATCTTCCCGCTGCTGGCCATGTACGTGAGCCCGGAGACGCTCCTCTCGCTGGGGGAGAAGGCGAAGAGCGCCAAGGCGGGCGCGCCGGGCCGGGGCACGCCCTCCGAACCGCAGCCGCCCTTGCTGCATACGATCATCAAGGGCGGGATCGGGCTGGTCGAACGCGTGCGGGACCATCTCTGCGGTCCTGGCAGGGCCTACTCCCTCACGAGCCGCGATCCGGAGTGATCTGGGCCGGAAGCGGAAAGGCTCCGTGAGTGATGACCGTAGCGATCGCACTGTTCACGGCCGATCTGAGGACGCACGACAACCCGGTGCTGCGCGGCGCGCTCGACGCCGCCGACCAGATCGTCCCCCTGTTCGTGCTCGATGAGGGGATCCGCGCCGCCGGGTTCCGCACGCCCAATCGCGCGACGTTCCTCGCCGGCTGTCTCGCCGACCTCGACGCCGCGCTGCGGGAGCGCGGCGGGCGGCTCGTGATCCGTTCCGGCGACGTCGTCCGCGAGGTCCGCCGGGTGGCCGAGGAGACCGGGGCGGGCCAGGTGCACGTGGCGGGTGACGTCAGCGCCTTCGCCCAGCGTCGCGAGGAGCGCCTCCGCGCCGCGCTGGCCGAGATGCGCCGCGAGCTGTGCGTCCACGAGGACGCGGCCGTCGTGATCCCGCCTGGCACGATCACGCCCGCGGGCAAGGACCACTCGGTGGTCTTCACCCCCTTCTTCCGCAGGTGGAGCGCCACGGGAACGCGCCGGCCGCTCGGGACGCCGAGGAGGATCTCGGTGCCCGATATCGACTCGGAACCGCTGCCGGAGGCCGCGGGGATCGCCGGCGGCCGGCCGTCGCCCGACCTGCCCCGGGGCGGGGAGACCGAGGCGCGGCGCCGCCTGAAGACCTGGCTGGCCGGCCCGATCGACCGGTACGAGGACCTGCACGACGACCTGGCCGGCGACGCCACCTCCCGGCTGTCTCCGTACCTGCACTTCGGCTGCCTGTCGCCGGCCGAGCTGGTGCACCGCGCCCGGCAGCGCGGCGGAGCCGGCGCGGAGGCGTTCGTCCGGCAGGTGGCCTGGCGGGACTTCAACCGGCAGATGCTCGCCGGCCGTCCCGACGCGGCGTGGGACGACTACCGGCACCGGAAGGACCGGTGGCGACCCGACGGCGACGACGCCGAGGCCTGGCGGGCGGCCCGTACCGGCTATCCCGTGGTCGACGCCGCGATGCGCCAGCTCGTCACCGAGGGCTGGATGCACAACCGCGGCCGGTTGATCGTCGGAAGCTTCCTCACGAAGACGCTGTACGTCGACTGGCGTGTGGGCGCACGCTACTTCCTCGACCTGCTCGTCGACGGTGACGTGGCCAACAACCAGCTCAACTGGCAGTGGGTGGCGGGCACCGGCGCGGCCACCCGTCCCAATGTCGTCCTCAACCCGCTCCTCCAGGCGAAACGCTTCGACCCGAAGGGCGACTACGTACGCCGGTGGGTGCCCGAGCTGGGCGAGGTCGAGGGGGCGGCGGTCCACCGCCCCTGGCTCCTGCCCGAGGACCGGCGCCGCCGCCTCGACTATCCGGACCCCATCGTGGACCTGGACGAGGGGCTGGCCCGCTTCCGCAGGGGGCGGGCGGCGTGACGCTCTGTCTCGTCACGGGGGCGACCGGCTACATCGGCGGCCGGCTCGTCCCCGAGCTGCTGTCGCGTGGCCATGAGGTGCGCTGCGCCGCCCGGTCGCCCGAACGGCTGCGCGACCACCCGTGGAGCCGGCAGGTGGAGATCGTCCATGCCGACCTGACCGACCCCGAGGCCGTACGCCGGGCGCTCGACGGCGTCGACGTCGCGTACTACCTCGTCCACGCCCTCGGCACCGGCCGCGGCTTCGGCACGACCGACCGCCGCATGGCCCGTACGTTCGCGGACGCCGCCGCGGACGCCGGTGTGGGCCGCGTCGTCTACCTCGGCGGCCTCCCGCCGTCCGGGCCCGAGCGCGTGTCGGAGCACCTGCGCTCACGCGGCGAGGTGGGGGAGATCCTGCTGAGGTCCGGCGTGCCGACCGCCGTGCTGCGGGCCGCGGTGGTGATCGGCTCGGGCTCGCTGTCCTTCGAGCTGATGCGGTACCTCACCGAACGCCTGCCGCTCATGGTCACCCCGCGGTGGGTGCGCTGCCGGATCCAGCCGATCGCGGTCCGCGACGTGCTTCGCTACCTCGCCGAGTGCGCCGCGCTGCCGCCGGAGGTCAGCCGGTCGTTCGACATCGGCGGCCCGGACGTGCTCACCTACGAGGAGATGATGCGGCGGTACGCCGCCATCGCCGGTCTGCGCCCGCGCCGCATCCTGCCGGTCGCGGCGCTCACACCGTGGCTGTCCAGCCTGTGGATCGGCCTGGTCACGCCCATCCCCGGCCCGGTCGCCCGGCCGCTCACCGAGTCGCTGCGCCACGAGGTCGTCTGCCGCGAGCACGACATCGCCGCGTACGTGCCGGACCCGCCGGGCGGACTGATCGGCTTCGACGAGGCGGTCCGCCTCGCGCTCGAACACGTCGGCACGTTCGACGTGGCCACCCGATGGTCGTCGGCCTCCGTGCCGGGCGCGCCGAGCGACCCGCTGCCGACCGACCCGGACTGGGCCGGCGGCAGCCTGTACGCCGACGTGCGCGAGTCGCCGGTGGACGCGTCACGCGACGCGCTGTGGCGGGTGATCGAGGGCATTGGCGGGGAGAACGGCTGGTACTCCTGGCCGCTCGCCTGGGCCGCGCGCGGCCTGTTCGACCGTCTGGCCGGGGGCGTCGGCCTGAGACGCGGCCGGCGTGACCCGTACCACCTGCGCGTCGGCGACTCACTGGACTTCTGGCGCGTGGAGGAGCTAGACCCGGGACGGCTGCTGCGGCTGCGCGCGGAGATGCGGCTGCCCGGCCTCGCCTGGCTCGACCTGTCGGTCGACGAGCGGGACGGCGGCACGTGGTTCCGGCAGCGGGCGCTGTTCCATCCGCGCGGGCTGCCCGGCCAGCTCTACTGGTGGGCCGTATGGCCGTTCCACGGAATCGTCTTCGGGCACATGCAGCGCAACATCCGCCGCGCCGCCGAACACGCCCAGGAACGCCGTCGGGCGGGAGGGGCCGCGTGATCACGCGGCCCCTCCCGCCCGGCGTGGTGTCACCGGAAGCGGCGGAAGAAGCCGCGCAGGTCGTCGATCAGCAGGTCGGCAGCGCATTAGGACGGGTTCGTTCCTAGTAGTCGGGCATTCTGGAAACCTCGGTTCGCCTGCTTCGTCTCCTCGCCCTCCTTCAGACGCCCCGCGACTGGACGGGCTCCGAACTCGCCGGACGGCTCGGCGTGAGCGGTCGTACCGTCCGCGCCGACGTGGAGGGCCTGTACCCCGTCCTCGCGACGCGGGGCTCCATCGGGGGGTACCGTCTGGGCGCGGGCGCGTCGCTCCCGCCGCTGCTGCCGGACGAGGAGGAGGCCGTCGCGGTCGCCGTCGGCCTGCGCACCGCGACCGGAGGCGCCATCGCAGGGAACCAGGAGGCGTCCCTCCGCGCGCTCGCCAAGCTGGAGCAGGTCATGCCGTCGCGCCTGCGCGGCCGGATCGGCACGTTCCGGCCGTCGGCGCCGTCGGCGCCGTCGAGCCCGTCGACGACCACACCTGCGTCCTGCGCACCGGTGCCGACACCATCGAGACCCTCGCCGGCTACCTGGGCATGCTGAACGCCGGCTTCCACGTCACCGACCCTCCTGAGCTGGTCGCCCACCTTCGGACCCTCGCCACCCGCTACGCCGCCGCAGCGCCGTGACACGGCGGACGCGGTGGGCGATCTACACCTACTCTTGGCGCGTGAGGGATTTCTTCGCCGGCGTGCGCTACTTCGCCCGCGGTCTCGGCTGGGTGGCGCGACGGCCGGGGCAGTGGCTGTTCGGTCTGATTCCGGCGTTGATCGTCCTGGCGCTGTACGCCGTCGGGCTGACCTTCCTCGGTATCTACCTCTCCGACCTGGTGAAGGCGGCGAGCCCGTTCGCCGACCACTGGTCGAGCGGCCTGCGCGACGGCCTCCGCGTGCTGATGGGCGTCCTCGTGTTCGCCGCCGCCGTGATGGTCTCGATCGTCACGTTCACCGGTGTCACGCTCCTCGTCGGCGAGCCGTTCTACGAGAGCATCTCCGGCCGGGTCGAGGAGTCGGCGGGCGGCCTGCCGGCCGACACGGACGTCCCGCTGTGGCGGCAGCTCCTGCGCGGAGTCGGGGACGCGCTCGTCGTCGGGTTGATCACCGGCCTGTTCGCGGTGCTCTTCTTCGCGCTCGGGTTCCTGCCGGTCGTCGGGCAGACGGTGGTGCCGGTCGTGGCGGCCCTGGTGTCGGGGTACTTCCTCACACTCGAGCTGACCTCGATCGCGCTGGAGCGACGTGGTCTGCGCCGACGCGAGAAGTTCGCGTTGCTGCGCCGCGAACGCGCGCTCTCCGTCGGCTTCGGCGCTTCGGTTTTTGTGGTCTTCCTCATTCCGCTGGGCGCGGTGCTGGCGATGCCGGGCGCCGTGGCGGGAGGCACGCTGCTCGCCCGTGAACGCCTCGCCGACCAGGACGTTCTCGCACCTCAGGGCGCTTCTTCGGCCGACATCCGGTGAGACGGCTGTAATCTCGATGCCACGCCCGGGCTAAGAAGCTGTGGCCTGAGCGTAATTAGTGACGTAAGCGGGAAATGTTGATCTTCACGTACCCTGTGCGGCATGTCGGATCAGGGGGACGCCGGGATGTGGCGCCCGGCCACCAGCCAGAACGACCAGAACTCCGCACCCGATGAGACGACCGGGCCGCTACCGAAGATCTCCGAAGACGAGTCCGGTGGCCAGGGTTTTCCGTCAGTGAAGGGCTCGCCGTCCGTCAACGGCCCTGCCCCGTCGTGGTCCGCGGATGACGACCCGCCGACCGGGGGCTTCCCGCCCGTCCCCGGGTCGGAGGAGCCGCCGGCTCCCGCGTCGCGCTCGCCGTTCGAGCCCGCCGAGGAGAGTCCGCGCGGGCCCGCGAACGAGTTCGAGGATCCCGGGCCGAACGGCGCGACGCCGAAGTTCGGCACCGAGGTATCGAACCCGCAGCCGGCCGACCGGTCCTACGGATCGTTCGACGACTCATCCTTCGGCGACTCCTCTTCCCAGAACACGTCCTTCGGCGGCGGCTCCTTCGGCGGGTCGTCCTATGGCGAGTCCTCCTCCGCGTCGTTCGGCTCGACGAGCTTCGACGACAAGCCGGATGGCGCTCTCGGGTCTCCATACGGCCGTGAGACGTTCTCGGCCGAGTCCTCGCAGGAGTCTCCGTACGGTCGCGAGACGTTCTCGGCCGAGTCCTCGCAGGGTTCCCCGTACGGTCGCGAGACGTTCTCCGCCGAGTCCTCGCAGGAGTCTCCGTACGGCCGTGAGACCTTCTCCGCCGAGTCCGGCGCGCCCGGTGCGGGCGCCTTCTCCGGCACCGGGGCGCCGGAGGGTGCCTCCTCCGGCACCGGCGCCTTCTCCCTGCCGCAGGCCGAGAAGCGCCCGACCGCCGAGGACGAGGCGGCCGAGAACGACTTCTTCGCCTCCGACGACCACCCGCCCATGTGGGACAAGGTCGTCGCGCCCTCCGGCCCGCCGCCCAAACCCGGCAAGCCGAGCAGCGGCAACCTCCGGCTCCCGGAGTGGATGCGGGAGGAGGGCGCCGCCGCCTCTGGCGGTGGCGGCGGCGAGGCGGGCGGCGCGCTCGTCTCCTCCTACGAGGACGAGGAGGGCGGCTCCCGGCGCCCGCTCTTCATCGGGGTCGGCATCCTGCTGGCCGGTCTCGTCGCGGTCGCGGGCGTCTACTTCCTCAAGGGCAACGGGAACACCAAGGCCTCCACCGCGGCGGCCCCCACGACGGCGAACACGCCCTCGCAGAGCCCGTCGCAGCCGGCTCAGGCGAATGAGCCCGCGCGCAAGGCGCTCCCGCGGTTCAAGGGCGTGCACACCAGGGCCCTCGGCCGGCTCACGGACTCGCGGTCCGGCCTGGCGTACGCGCGGTTCACCAAGCCGTGGGCGGCGGGTGTGCAGAACAGCCCGATGAACGAACTGGGCTTCAGCGCGAGCCAGTTCGCCGTGACCGAGAAGGCCGGTGGGCAGCCCAAGCACTGGGCGCGGCTGATGAGCACCGAGCTCTCCGGGGCGGCCAAGGACGCCTACACCGGTCCCGGCACCGAGCGTGCCGCGGCGGCCGAGGCCCTGCGGGTGTACGAGGCGCGCATGTTCGGGTTCCAGCACAAGAAGCGGGTCCTGGCCAACCAGCCGCTGACCGTCGGCGGCCACAAGGGATGGCTCGTCAGCGACTACCTGACGTACCGCCGTACGGGGGTGAAGGCCACCGGCGACATCGTGGCCGTGGCCCTGGTCGACACCGGGCGGAAGACGCCCGGGATCGTGTTCATGACGGTGCCCAACACCAACAAGAAGCTCTGGCCGGACGTCAACTTCGTGGTCCGCTCGCTGCGGGTCGTCTGACTCCTGCCCCGAGACGCCCCGGTGGTCCGCCCACGTGACCGCCGGGGCGTTCGCGTGCACGCCCCGGACCCGTCGACCGAATCGGGTTCGAATTACACCGAACCGCATTCCAATACCGGCCTGGCGGCCCTTAGGGTAGGCCGTGAGAGGACGTCGCGAATGGGGTGTTGAGATGGGGATCGGGCTGACCGAGGAGCACGAGGCGCTGGCCGACGCGGTGCGTGGCTGGGCGATGCGTTACTCACCCGTCAGTGTCGTACGCGCGACGCTCGACGCCGAGGAGGAGACCCGCCCCGGCTTCTGGGCCGGCCTCGCCGAACAGGGCCTGCTCGGACTGCATGTCCCGGAGGAGTTCGGCGGGCAGGGCGCCGGGCTGCTCGAACTCGCGGTGGCCGTCGAAACCCTCGGGCGCGCGATGGTGCCCGGACCGTTCTTGCCGACCGTGCTGACCGGCGCGGCCCTGCTGCGGGCCGACGAGTCCGCCAAGGCCCGCGCGGAACTGCTCCCCGGCCTCGCCGACGGCAGCGTGATCGGCGCTCTCACTCTGGCGCCCGGCCTGACCGGCCGGCGCACCGACGCGGGCCTGACCGTCAGCGGCACGGCCGAGCCGCTCCTCGGCGGCGCGCTGGCCGACCTGCTCGTGGCGCCGGTGGACACCGACGACGGCGAACGCTGGGTCGCCGTCGACGCCTCCGCCCTGACCGTGACCCCGCTCGCGAGCCTGGACCGTACGCGCCGGGTGGCCCGGGTCGAGGCGGCGGACGTGGCCGTGCCCGCCGACCGGATCCTGACCGGTCTCGACGGTCAGGAG
>NZ_JBHLZP010000146.1:0-16804 GCF_042429965.1 Actinoallomurus acaciae | reverse complement strand
AAGCCCAAGCACGCAGGAACCACTTCCGGCGACGCTTGCGCCTCCAGGTCCTACAGATCTAGCCATGTAGTACTAGGGCTTGTCTCGAAGTGAGTGGAGCCATTCGTTGATGGCGGTGATGTGGATGGTGGCCTCGTAGCGGACGGATCTGCTGCCACAAACCCGCCCGCTCTCCGGTATTCATTACACGCCGGACTTCGAGACAGGCCCGAGAACCAGAGGGATCATCCACAGTGCACGTTGTGCACCGACACGCGGTACTTCTCTGCGCCCGCTCCCGAACCCGGCGCATCCAAGCCGCCGGACAGCGAGACACACTGATTACGCGCATACGCGTACACCGGCCCGGCGTAGTAACGGTAATATCCGTAGTCGCCATAGGGGCCGTCGCTGCTGCTGGACAGCGTCACGAACATGTATTTTTCCGTATCGGTCCATTCGGTGGTCGAGGTGTAGGCGCAGTTCTTCCCGGTCGAGCCGTTGTAGTACAAATACAACTTCACGGTAGAGCTTTTCTCTCCCCACGGGTCCTTCAGCGGATAGCTGTCAATGTAGCTGTACCCGCTCCCACAGCTTGCGCTGACCGACGCCGATGCAGAGGTCGCCGGCGCCAGCGACACCATTGCCGACGCGAGCGTGACGACAGACATCGCCGTCTTGATCCGGATATTCATATTTTCTGTTCCTTGAACCTGGGGCAGCAAAGAGCGCCAAGATGTATGACACCCGCACGCTGCAATGTCATCGCGATAGCGTGTTCGAGCGGTTGAGAGATGGGATATCCGGGGCGTGACAATCGGAAGGGGACGAACGGATACCGACTCGGTATGTCGGTCAATCCGATGAGCGCCGACTCCTGTCTCTACCGACCATGACGACACGACTCACCTGTCCGCCGGCTGGTCGGTCCGCTCCCGCGATCACCACCTCCACTTTCTCGGCGCGCCCGGCCGGCTCCACTCCGACGTTCAACCGGCTCTCATCTTCGCCATATAATATCCATCTCATATCTTATTGGGCAAGTAGTCATGCGCGACGGGTGGCGGCCCGGAGTGTCTCCGGTCAGTGGCCGAGGGCGAGTTGGATGACGCGGACGACGACGAGCAGGCTGGCGATGACGAGGTACGCGCGCAGGGCGGCCAGGCCGATCTTGCGTCCGGTGGAGATTCGCGGGACGGGCAGTTTCGTCAGGGGTGGCATCCGCCACTCCGATCGGCCGGTGCGGTCGACGGGCCATGTGCCGGTCCAGCCCTTGCGGTGCCGTCGGATCAGCGCGTACGCGACGGCGGCGGCGCCGCTCACGGCGCAGACCGTCATGATCGAGGTGATCGTGTCCGACGTCAGGCCGGGGAAGAGCACGGCGGTGGTGAGGATCACCGAGAGGGTGACCAGGACGGCGACGACGAGGCAGGTGAAGGCGTTCATGGCCCTGCCGTTCACCCAGGGGCCGAGTACGGCGCGGTCGTTGCACAACAGCAGCAGGAACACCGACGCCGAGGGCAGCAACACCCCGGCCAGGGTCTGGACGCCCTCGGTGAGCAGCCCGAGCGGGGAGCCGGGGATGATCACGATGGCCGCCGCGACGGCGATGAGGCCGGCGAAGACGGCGTAGAAGGCCTTGGCCTCGGTGGGCCTGCGGTGGAGGGAGTGCTTGAGGCCGAGCACGTCGCCGATCGCGTACGCGGTCGCCAGTGACACGGCCGAGGCGCCGATGACGGAGGCGTCCAGCAGGGCGATGGCGAACAGGACCCCGGCCACCCGGCCCGCGGAGTGTCCCAGGCCGGCGGCGATGCCGCCCGCGTCGGTGAAGTCGCCGTGTCCGTGCATGGCCGCCGCGGTGAAGCCCATCATCGCGGCGGCGCCAATGATCACGATGGCGATGCCGAGCCACAGGTCGGCGCGCTCGTAGCGGATGAACCGCGGCGTGATGCGCTTGTCGATCACATAGGACTGCTGGAAGAACAGTTGCCAGGGGGCCACGGTGGTGCCGACGATCGCGATGATCAGCAGCATCACGTCCGAGAGACGCCCGCCCGCGGGCAGGCCGGGAACGAGGAGGTCGTGGGCCATGCGCCCGGTGGCGGGGTGGGTGATGAAGTAGATCGGCACGAGCAGGAGACTGCCCAGGCACAGGGCGATGGCGGTGCGTTCGAAGCGGCGGAAACTGCCGGTGGAGGCGGCGAAGATGACGACGGCCGCGGCGACGAGCACGCTGGCCGCCTTCGGCAACCCGAGATAGGTGACGGCGAGAGAGACGCCGATGAACTCAGTGATGATCGTCAGTGCGTTGAGGGCGAACAGGTCGATCACGCTGAACGCGCCCCAGAACCTCCCGAAGCGCTCCAGGATGAGGCGGGCGTGCCCGACGCCGGTCACCGCGCCCAGCCGCAGCACCATCTCCTGGTTGACGTAAAGGACCGGGATCAGCAGCAACAGCGTCCACAGCAGGCGGGTGCCGTAGTTCTGACCGGCCTGGCCATAGGTGCCGAACGCGCCGGCGTCATTGTCGCCGACCATCACGATCAGCCCGGGGCCGATGATCGCCAACAGCGTCTTCATCCGGGCCGGCAGACCGGTCCGGGCCCCGACGTCGGTGGCCTTGATGGTGCCCAGCGCGCCGCGGATGTCACCCAGGTGGGCGTCGTCGAGAACGGCGCTGTGGCGGTCGACAGCGGTCTCATGGGTCATGGGGGCTCCCCTTTCAGCCCGGTACGGGCTTTCAGGGCACGCGAACAGCCATCGCCTTCGGCGCACGCTCACGCCGCTCCGCGGGAACGACCCGGGAGCGCGAGAGAGGAAGGAGATGCCTACCGCATGCCGGAGACGGGCAAGGGCATGCGTGGGTGAGGTCGACTTCGACCTGGACTGCCGTCAGGCACGGTCCTCACCTCCGTCCGGCCAGGGCATCACGACCACGGCGACGCCGCTTCCACGACGGGAGCCCACCCATGACGGGCGGCGCACCCCACGATCTCGTAAGAGCTTTGGCACTGCCCGGCGTATGCCCGCGGCCGATGCCGCGAGAAGCCACCTGGCCTCACCCCTTGGGCCGGGGAGAGGTGTCCTGACCCTGGGCGTCTCTCGACGTCGTGGGGTCAGTGGCCTGTATCCGGACAGACGCCTCACCTAACGAGGTGCCTCGAAAACACCCTAAGAATATCTCTGCGGCCCCTACCGTCACAAGCCGCGGACCAGGTTATTTTCGTATTCGCGCAACAACTTTATCTTCCGGTGGCGACCGGAACGAAGGAGGCGGCCTACACGGTGTCGAGGCCAAGGTCGGCGGCGCGGGCCGGGTCGAGCATGTACTCCTGATGGTTGGCGTCGTAGGAGTACAGCTCGGCGTAGCGGCCCCAGTCGGTGGCGACCTCGAGCTGGGCGGTGACCTGTTCGCTGGTGTAGTGGTGGGCGAGCAGGTCGCGGAAGAAGCCGTACTGCAGGCCGCCGTCGACGCTCTTGCCCAGGCTGGTGGTGATGAGGCGGACCAGCGGGACTTCGAGCGCGGCGGTGGCGAAGATCTTCTTCGATTCCTGTACGTCGGCGGCCGAGAAGGCCAGGCCCTCCTCCGACAGGGTGAGGTGGCCGCCCTCGAGCATGGCGAACCCCAGCAGTTCGAGCGCGTCGACCAACGGCAGCAGGTCATCGACCTCCAGGCCGAGCTCGTCGGCGAGGTCGGCGATGTCGAGATGACCGTCGTGACGCCGGAGGATCTCCGACAGGCCGGCCACGCCGTCGACGCTGGCCGCCGGCAGCGGCGCGTTCGCGAGCGTGAGCTTGCCGCGTACGGGCTCCACGCCGTGCGGAGGCAGCGGGGCGGCCTGCTCGCCGCGCCCGGTCATGGTGCGGTAGATCTCGTTGATCAGGCCGGTGAACTGCCGTGAGTCGCGGTCGCGGGGGCGCTCCAGGCCGACGTCGTAACTGGCGCGGATCGTCCCGTACGGACGGGAGCCCAGCACGACGACCCGGTCGGCCATCAGCACGGCCTCCTCGATGTTGTGGGTGACCACGACGATCGCCTTGGTGGGGAACTCCCCGGAGTCCCACAGCTCCAGCAGCTCACCGCGCAGGTTCTCGGCCGTCAGCACGTCCAGCGCCGAGAACGGCTCATCCATGAGCAGCACGTCCGGCTCGACGACCAGGGCACGCGCGAACCCGACGCGCTGGCGCATCCCACCCGACAGCTCCTTGGGGTAGGCCGACTCGAACCCGTCCAGGCCGATCAGGTCGATGGCCTTCAACGCCGCCTCCCGGCGCCGTGCCGGGGCGATGCCCCGGGCTTCGAGGCCGACTTCGACGTTCTGCTGGACGGTGAGCCACGGCAGCAGCGCGAAGGTCTGGAACACCATGGTCGTGCCCGGGTTCGCGCCCTTGAGCGGGGTCCCGCGGTAGGAGACGGTCCCGGAGCTGGGCGGGATCAGGCCCGCCAGACAGCGCAGCAGCGTCGACTTGCCCGACCCGCTCTTGCCGAGCAGCGCGACGATCTCACCCTCGCGGACCGTCAGGTCGATGCCGGCCAGGACGGGCAGCTCGCCGTCAGCGCCGGCGTAGCTCTTGGTCAAACCGTGCGCCAACAGCAGTTCCGCGCCCGTACGGGTGGCCGTGGTCGTGGTCATCTTCCCATCCTCCGCCGTCACAACGAGTACCGTTTCTCGGCCAGCCGGTACAGCCGCCGCCACACCAGGCGGTTCAGCCCGACCACGTAGAGCGCCATCACCGCGATCCCGGCGAGGATCTTGGGATAGTCGCCGTGCTCGGTGGCGTGCGCGATGTAGGCGCCCAGGCCGGTCGCGGTCAGCGTGGTGCCGCCGAACGTGACGATCTCCGACACGATCGAGGCGTTCCACGCACCGCCCGAGGCGGTGATACCCCCGGTCACGTACGCGGGGAAGATCCCGGGGATGATCAACCGGCGCCACCGCTGCCAGCCTCGTACGCCCAGATCGTCCATGGCCTCCCGCAGGTCGGTGGGGATGGCCATCGCCCCGGCGATCGCGTTGAACAGGATGTACCACTGCGCGCCCAGCGCCATCAGCAAGATCCCGCCGATGTTCAGCGACAGGCCGGTCCTGAGGAAGAACCAGGTCGCCAGCGGGAACAGGAAGTTGGCCGGGAAGCTCGCGAGGATCTGCACCATCGGCTGCGCGATCCGGGTCAGCCTGGGGGAGAACCCGATCTTGACCCCGATCGGCACCCACACCAGCGTCGCCACCGTCACCAGCACCACCACCCGGGCGAGCGTGGCCAGCCCGAGCAGCAGAGGCCGGCCGAACACCCCCAGCCCCATGCGGCCGTGCAGGTAGCCGAGCAGGTTCAGCACGCCCCAGCCGACCAGTCCGCAGACCACCAGCGCGAACACCACGTCCCCGGCCCGCCGCCGTACGCCGTCCTGCAACGGCCGGTCATCGACGCCGAAGACCCGCCCGGCGCGGCCGGCCGCCTCCCGTGCCGGCCGCAGAAGACGGCCGAGCGCGCGCGGCCAGTGCGACCGGCGGAGGAAGTCCAGCACCAGCGACCGCTGGACGTGCACGGCCTCGGCCTGCTCCACCTTGAATCGCTCCGCCCACGCCACCAGCGGGCGCCAGAAGCAGAAGTTCACCCCGACGACCATCACCGTCATCGTGACGATCGCCCACCCGACGCGGGTCAGGTCGCCGTCGGCGATCGCCGCGCCCGCGTACGAGCCGACCCCGGGCAGGACGTAGTGCCGGTTCGACACGCTGATCAGCTCGGAGGCGACCAGGAAGAACCAGCCACCGCCGAAGCTCATCATCCCGTTCCACACGAGATTGATCGCACCCGAGGGCAGTTCGATCTTCCAGAACCGCATCCACCGGGAGAACCCCATGCTGCGGGACAGCTCATCCATTTCGCGCGGCACCGTGATGAGCGAGTGGTAGAACGCGAACGTCATGTTCCATGCCTGCGAGGTGAAGATCGCGACCACCGACGCGCACTCCAGCCCGAACAGCGAGTGCGGGAACAGCGCGACGAACCCGGTCACCAGGATCGTCAAGAACCCGAGGATCGGCACCGACTGCAGGATGTCCAGCGCGGGGATCAGCACCCGCTCCAGCCGCCGCGAATGCGCCGCCGCGTACGCCCACACCAGCGTGAACACCAACGACAGGCCGAGCGCGGTGAACATCCGCAGCAGACTGCGGGCGGCGTAGTACGGCAACCGCGCCGGCCGGGTGTCGATGCTGGTCACTCGCGACGGGACGAACGACACCGTCGTGCCGGCCCCGACCCGGACCACCACGTAGAGGCCCACCAGGACGGCCGCCGCGACAACGATGTCGACCCAGGAGAACTCCGCCATGCGGCGGGCCACCCGGACACTCAACGATGCCCGCCCCGGCGTCAGACGCGGCGCACTCATCAGCGAACCCCCTCGGCAGGCAAGCAGGAAACGACAAGGGGCAGCTCGCGGAGCACCCGTCCCGGGCGGCCATCGCCCGCCGATGCGGGCTCACGCCGCGCGGCGTCATCGAGTCTGCACCTTGTTGCGCGAATGTGCAAATAAGGGAGTACTCGAGATCGATAAGGTGACCCGCATGAAGATCGGGATTCGCTACGCCACACGCTCAGACGTCGGCCTGCTCCGCGATGGAAACGAGGACTCGGCGTACGCGGGCCCGCACGTTCTGGCCGTCGCCGACGGCATGGGAGGCCACGCCGCCGGCGAGATCGCGAGCGCCGCCGTCATCGAAGAACTCCGCGCCCTGGACGTCGAGGTTCCTCAGGACCGGCTCATCGCCACGCTGGACCAGGCCGTCCGCCGTGGCAACCAGAAAGTGCGCGACATGGTCGAGGCCGACCCGGCGCTGCACGGCATGGGAACGACACTGACCGCGATGCTGTGGTCCGGATCCCAGCTCGCCATCGTGCAGATCGGCGACTCACGGGCCTACCTCCTGCGGGACGGCATCCTCTACCAGATCACCCACGACCAGACGCTGGTGCAGGCGCTGCTGGACGATGGGAAGATCGGCCAGGACCAGGTCGCCACCTACCCCTACCGCTCGATGCTGTTGCAGGCCCTGGACGGCCGTTCGACGCTCACGCCCGACCTCCAGCTGCACAGCGCCGTGATCGGCGACCGGTACCTCCTGTGCTCCGACGGTCTGTGGGACGTCGTCACCCCCGAAATGATCCATAAAGCCCTCAGCGGCACCGCCGACCCCGAACAGGTCGTCGCCGACCTCATCGACGCGGCCAACGCCGGCGGCGGCCCCGACAACATCACCTGTGTCCTCGCCGACGTCATCGACCTCGACGAACACGACAGCCTCTGATGGTCGACGGCCGCCGCGGCCCCGGCTCGTTCAGGAACTCCTCCCGCGGAGGGCACGGGCCGAGGTGGCCAGGTTCTCCAAGGACGCGCGGACCTCGGGCCAGCCGCGGGTCTTCAGACCGCAGTCGGGGTTGATCCACAGCCGTTCGGCGGGTACGGCCTGCAGGGCGGTGCGGATCAGAGCCGTCGTCTCCTCGGCGCTCGGGACGCGGGGGGAGTGGATGTCGTAGACGCCGGGGCCGACTTCGCGGGGGTAGCCGGCGGCGGCGAGTTCGGCGGCGATCCGCATGTGGGAACGGGCGGCCTCCAGGCTGATGACGTCGGCGTCGAGGGCGTCGATGGCGGACAGGACGTCGCCGAACTCGGCGTAGCACATGTGGGTGTGGATCTGGGTGTCGGCGCGGACGCCGCCGGTGGTGAGGCGGAAGGCCTCGGTGGCCCAGGCGAGGTAGTCGGCGTGGTCGGCGGTGCGCAGCGGGAGCGTCTCGCGCAGAGCGGGTTCGTCGACCTGGATGACCGCGGTGCCGGCGGCCTCCAGGTCGGCGACCTCGTCGCGGAGGGCGAGGGCGACCTGGCGGGCGGTGTCGGCGAGCGGCTGGTCGTCGCGGACGAAGGACCAGGCGAGCATGGTGACGGGGCCGGTGAGCATGCCCTTGACCGGGCGTTCGGTGAGCGACTGGGCGTACCGGGTCCAGCGGACGGTCATCGGCGCGGGCCGGGAGATGTCGCCGGCGAGGATCGGCGGCCGTACGTAGCGGGTGCCGTAGGACTGGACCCACCCGTGCTGGGTGGCCAGGTAGCCGGTGAGCTGTTCGGCGAAGTACTGCACCATGTCGTTGCGCTCGGGTTCGCCGTGCACGAGGACGTCGAGGCCGGCCTTCTCCTGGAAGGAGATGACCTCCCGGATCTCCGCCTCGATGCGCTCCTCGTACGCGCCGGTGTCGATGCGTCCGGCGCGCAGGTCGGCGCGGGCGCCGCGCAGCTCGCCGGTCTGGGGGAACGACCCGATGGTGGTCGTGGGCAGCGGCGGCAGCCCGAGCCGGGCGTGCTGCGCCGCGGCGCGTTCGCCGTACGGCTGGGAGCGCCGGATGTCATCGTCGGTGACGGCCGCCGCCCGGGCGCGCACGGAGGCGTCGCGGGTGAAGGAGGACGAGGCGCGGGCGGCCAGGTGGGCGCGGTTGGTGGCGAGTTCGTCGGCGATGGCCTCCGTGCCACGGGACAGCCCGCGGGCGAGTGTGGCGATCTCCGCGGTCTTCTGGTCGGCGAAGGCGAGCCAGTCGCGGATCCGCGGGTCGATGCCGTGCTCGACGCTCGCGTCGAGGGGGACGTGCAGCAGCGAGCACGACGCGGCGACGTCGACCCGGTCGGCCAGGCCGAGGAGCGTGCCCAGCGTGGACAGGGACCTGGCCAGGTCGTTGATCCAGATGTTCCGGCCGTCGACGACGCCCGCGACCAGACGCTTGCCGAGCAGGCCGCCGGTGGCGGCGATGCCGTCGAGGTTGGCGGCGGCCGGACCGGTGAAGTCGAGCGCGAGCCCCTCGACCGGTGTCCCGGCGAGGACCGGCAGCGCCTCGCCGAGCCGGTCGAAGTAGGAGGCCACCAGCAGCTTCGGCCGGTCGGAGCGGCCTCCGAGCTCGCGGTAGGCGCGAGCGACGGCGTCCAGCTCCGCGGGCGTACGGTCCTGTACGAGCGCAGGCTCGTCGAGCTGCGCCCACGTGGCCCCGGCGGCGTGCAGGTCGGCCAGCACCTCGGCGTAGACCGGCAGCAGGCGATCCAGCAGCGTCAGCGGCTCGAAGTCGGCGGCGACGCCCGGAGCGGGCTTGGCCAGCAACAGGTACGTGACCGGCCCGACCAGCACCGGACGTACGGCGAGGCCGAGCGCGCGGGCCTCGGCCAGCTCGGCGACCTGCTTGGCCGAATCCGCGCGGAAGACCGTCTCCGGGCCCAGCTCGGGGACGAGGTAGTGGTAGTTGGTGTCGAACCACTTGGTCATCTCCAGCGGCGCCACCTCCTGGGTGCCGCGGGCCATCGCGAAGTAGCCGTCCAGGGCGTCGGCCTCGAACGCGGCCCGGTGCCGCTCGGGGATGGCGCCGACCATGACGCTGGTGTCGAGCATGTGGTCGTAGTAGGAGAAGTCGCCGGTGGGGACCTCGTCGATGCCGGCCGCCGCGAGCCGTCGCCAGGTGGCCTGGCGCAGTCCGGCGGCGATCTCGCTCAGGGCGTCGGCGCTGACGTCGCCCTTCCAGTAGCCCTCGATGGCCCGCTTCAGCTCCCGGTCGGGACCTTGGCGGGGATAGCCGTACACGGTGGCGGACGTGGTGGTCACAGAACTCTCCTTCGCGAGCACCTCTGCGGATGAACCCGGTGCGGGGCGGGAGGGGAGACCGATCACACCAGGGTGGTCAGCCGGTGCCGCCTGGTATGTCCGCCGACCCGCCCTCGAGGTCACCGAGCTCTCCGTACGCGCGGATCGCGTACGGGCAGTGGCAGGTCTTCGGACTCGCGGACACGCCTGCCGGGGCAGGCACCTACTGGCCGTCGCTTCCCGGACCCGTACGTCGGGCCCAGTGCGTGATGACGGCGGTCGTTTCCGCTCACCGCTGCGGGGCAGTCCCGGACTCACACCGGGTTCCCTCTTACGACGCGTCTGCCTGGCGGGCAGGGCGAACCAGCTGCGTGCCAAAGCCTAAGCGCTCATCCGACGGGGGACAACGCGGTGAGACCGGCCCCGGGCGCCGCTACGATTACGGCGTCTCCTCACAGGAGGCTGGAGTCTGCTACTTGCGTCCCGTCGACACCCGGGGCAGTTCAACAGGATGGACCAGCGTGGACATCGGTACCCGGGAAGAAGTCGCTCCGAAGCCGGTGCCCGGGGGCGTCCAGCCCAAGAAGCTGCTCCTGCGCGCGCTCGCGGGAGAGCGGACCGAGCGGCCGCCGATATGGCTGATGCGGCAGGCGGGACGATACCTGCCCGAGTATCACCGGGTCCGTGAGGCCGCCGGGGGCATGGTGGGGCTCTGCAACTCGCCCGAGCACGCCGTCGAGGTCACCCTGCAGCCGATCCGCCGCTTCGCGCTCGACGCCGCCATTCTCTTCGCAGATCTTCCGCAGGTCGCCGCCGCGCTGGGCCAGACCCTGGACTACCGGGCCGGCGACGGGCCGGTTCTGACGCCCCCGGTCCGCTCGACGGCGGACATGGCCGACTTCCTGAGTGTCTCCCGCCTCCACGAGGAACTGGCCCCGGTCTATGAGACGGTCAGGCGGCTGACCCGCGTTCTGCCGGCCGAGACGACCCTGATCGGCTATGCCGGCGCACCGTGGACCATCGCCACCTACATGGTCGAAGGGCGCGGCGGCGGCCCGTCGGAGCACTCCGTCGTCAAGCAGTGGGCGCTGAGCGACCCCGATGGATTCCAGCCGCTGATCGATCTGCTCACGACCGCTGTCATCCAGTTCCTCGGCCGCCAGATCGAGGCGGGCGCGGAAGCGGTCCAGCTGTTCGACACCTGGGCCGGGATCCTTCCGGACGCCTTCTTCGAACGCTGGTGCGTCGATCCGGTCGCCACCATCATCGCGGCGCTGAAGACGCAGTACCCGGACGTTCCCGTCATCGCCTTCCCCCGGGGCGCCGGGCTCGCCTACGACGGCTTCGCCGAGGCGACCGGCGCGGACTGCGTCGGCCTGGACGCCACGGTTCCCCTCGACTGGGCCGCGCGGAAGCTACAGCGCGGCCTGGGCCGCTGCGTGCAGGGCAACCTCGATCCGCGGTTCCTGGTCGCCGGCGGCCCCGCGCTCCACGCCGAGACCGAGCGCATCCTGCGCGCCCTGAGCGGAGGGCCGTTCGTGTTCAACCTGGGACACGGCATCGTCAAGACCACGCCTCCGGAGCATGTCACCGCCCTGGCCGAGCAGGTGCGCGCCTGGAGAGGGACAAGCTGAGCGGGTGGAGTCCTCACGGGGTCTCGGGCCTGACATCTGTGGCGGGGCCGTCGAGGACGGGATAGGGCACCTGGCCGCGGCGGTCCGGGTCGATGGCCAGGCGTCCGCCCGCTGGAGGGCGGGCCCGCTGGGCGCAGTCCCGGCGTTCGCAGATCCGGCAGCCGAGGCCGATGGGAGTGGCGGCCCGCGGGTCGTCCAGGGCGATGCCCTCGGCGTACACGAGCCGCTGGGCGTGCCGGAGTTCGCAGCCGAGGGCGACGGCGAAGTCCGCACGCGGCGCGCGGTGGCCGAAGCCGCCGCGGGTGACGGTGCGGGCGATCCAGAAGTACCGCTTGCCGTCCGGCATCTCGGCGACCTGGGTGAGGATCCGTCCGGGTGCGGAGAACGCCTCGTAGACGGTCCACAGGGGGCAGGTGCCGCCGAGCCGGGAGAAGTGGAAGTCGGTGGCGGACTGCCGTTTGGAGATGTTGCCCGCCCGGTCCACCCGTAGGAACGAGAACGGCACGCCACGCCTGCCGGGGCGCTGGAGCGTGCTGAGCCGGTGGCACACCGTCTCGAAGCCGACGCCGAAGCGCGCCTGGAGCAGCTCCACGTCATAGCGCAGTTCCTCGGCGGCGGAGTGGAAGGCCGTGTACGGCATGAGCAGGGCACCGGCGAAGTAGGAGGCCAGGCCGATCCGGGCGAGGGCCACCGACTCCGGCGCCGCCGGCTCCATTTCCGCCGCGAGCGTGTCCAGAAGCGAGCCGTGCTCGAGCAGGGCGAGCTGAACGGCGAGCTGGAACGCCCGGCGGCCCTCGCTCAGCCAGGCGGAGACGAACAGCAGGTTCGCGTCCGCGTCGAAGCGCCGGACATCACTGGAGCGGGCCGGAGTCGTAGGGACGACCGCGACGCCGTGGCGGGCGGTCAGGCGGGCGGCGAGGGCGTCGGCCGCGTGTCCGGGCCGCAGTGCCATCTCCGCGGCGGTCCGCTCCGCCTCGGTGTCCAGCGGGCCGAAGTGGTTGTGGTGGTCGTAGAAGAAGTCCCGTACGTCGTCGTGCGGTTCGGCCGGCGCGAGGGCCGCGGCCTCGTCGGGTGACCCGAGGGCGGCGGCGCGTTCGAGCGCGTCTCGGTAGCGGTGGTGCAGGGCGACGAGGGCGCGGGCGACCTCGGGATGGTCGCGGGCCACCTCGGTGATCTCCTCGGCGTGCGGCGGCGCCCCGCACGCCTCGTCGCCGAGCGCGAGGCGCAGGTCCGTGACCAGACGCTCCTCCTCGGCCTCGGAGAAGTACTCCGCGTCCACACCGAGCACCTCGGCGATCCGCAGCAGTACCGGGGCGGTGAGCGGTCGCTGGCTGTGCTCGATCTGGTTGAGGTAGCTGGTGGAGATCCCCAGCGCACGGGCCAGCTCCGCCTGGTTGAGCCGGTGCTCGCGGCGCAGCCTGCGCAGCTTCGCGTGTGCGTAGACCTTCCGTACGGGGGGTCGTCCCATGCGGCACCTCCTGTTTGCGAAGGTAGCATCCGCAACATTCGCAAACACGCAGCGTCGCGATGGCCGGATTTCGCAGTGTGGAGCGGTCGAGATCATGCTCGGAACCGGGCAGGCTCCCTCACGTACCCCCTTGACGTGAAGGAGTTCCGTGATCGAGCACCAGGTACGCGTCCATCCCAGCTCCGCCCGGTTGCCGCGGGCCGAACAGCTCGCCTGGAAGCTGGCCGCCGTCGCCACGGACGGTGGAGAGCCGGACGCCGAGTCCGCGGCGATGGCCGTCAACCGGGTGATCGACAACGCCGCGGTCGCCGTCGCCTCCCTGACGCGACGGCCGGTCGCGGTCGCCCGGGCCCAGGCGCTCGCGCACGCCGCCACACCGGGCTCGGCGGTCTTCGGCGCGGACCGGCGGTCCTCCCCGGAGTGGGCCGCATGGGCGAACGGTGTGGCCGTGCGCGAACTGGACTTTCACGACACGTTCCTGGCCGCCGACTACTCCCATCCCGGGGACAACATCCCGCCGTTGCTGGCCGTCGCGCAGCACACCGGCCGCGGCGGCGCCGACCTGGTGCGCGGCATCGTGGCCGCGTACGAGATCCATGTCGCCCTGGTGAAGGGCATCTGCCTGCACGCGCACCGCATCGACCACGTCGCGCACCTGAGCGCCGCCACCGCGTGCGGCCTCGGGGCCCTGCTGCGGCTGCCCACCGAAGTCGTCTACCAGGCCGTTCAGCAGGCGGTGCACACCACCACGGCCACCCGCCAGTCCCGCAAGGGCGAGATCTCCAGCTGGAAGGCGTTCGCGCCGGCCTTCGCGGGCAAGGCCGCGATCGAGGCGGTGGACCGCGCGATGCGCGGCGAAGGCTCGCCCTCTCCGATCTACGAGGGCGAGGACGGCTTCCTCGCGTGGATGCTGGACGGGCCCGAGGCCGTCTACACCGTGTCGCTGCCCGAGCCGGGCGAGGCGCGGCGCGCGATCCTGGAGACCTACACCAAGGAGCACTCCGCGGAGTACCAGGCGCAGGCGTTCATCGACCTCGCCCGGCGAATGCGTGACAAGGTCGGCCCACCGGAGCGGATCCGCGAGATCGTGCTGCACACCAGCCACCACACCCACCACGTGATCGGGTCCGGGTCCGGCGACCCGCAGAAGTACGACCCGGCCGCCAGCCGGGAGACCCTCGACCACTCCGTGCCCTACATCTTCGCCGTCGCCCTGGAGGACGGCACCTGGCACCACGAGCGCTCGTACGCTCCCGAGCGGGCCCGGCGTCCGGAGACCGTGGCGCTGTGGCGGAAGGTCTCCACCGTGGAGGACGCGGACTGGACCCGCCGCTACCACGATCCCGACCCCGCCCGCCGGGCGTTCGGCGGCCGGGCCGTGATCACGCTTGAGGACGGCACGGTGATCGAGGACGAGCTCGCCGTCGCCGACGCCCACCCGTCCGGAGCCCACCCGTTCGACCGGGCCGGTTACACGGCGAAGTTCGAGACCCTGACCGAGGGGATCCTCGCCCCGGACGCGCGGGACCGGTTCCTGGCCGCCGCGGAGCAGATGGCGAGCCTGGACCCGGCCGGGCTGGACGCGCTGTTCCCGGCGGTGGACACCGGTGCCGTGGACGCCCGGCTGCCGAAGGGACTGTTCTGATGCTGCACACCCACACCACACCCGCCGAGCGCCGTCGTGATCTGCGGGACAAGCTCGCCTCCGGTCGGCTGCTGCGCGTCCCCGGAGCGATCAACCCCCTCACCGCACGCCTCATTCAGGACATGGGCTTCGACGCCGCGTACCTGTCCGGCGCGGTGCTGTCGGCCGACCTGGGGCTGCCCGACATCGGGCTGACCACCTCCACCGAGATCGCCGCCCGTGCCGCGCAGACCACGCGGGTCACCGACCTGCCCGTGCTCATCGACGCCGACACCGGCTTCGGCGAGCCGATGAACGCCGCCCGCACCGTGCAGCTCATGGAGGACGCGGGCCTGGCCGGACTCCACCTGGAGGACCAGGTCAACCCCAAACGGTGCGGCCACCTCGACGGCAAGTCCGTGGTCGCGCGCGAGGACATGGTCCGGCGCCTGCGCGCCGCCGTCGACGCCCGCCGCGACGCCGACTTCCTCCTGATGGCCCGTACGGACGCGCGCGCCGTCGAGGGCCTGGACGCCGCGATCGACCGGGCGAAGGCGTACGTGGACGCGGGCGCCGACGCGATCTTCCCCGAGGCACTGGCGGACGAGGCGGAGTTCGCGGCGTTCCGCAAGGCCGTGGACGTACCACTGCTCGCCAACATGACCGAGTTCGGCAAGGGCCCGCTGCTGAACACCGCCACGCTGGAGAACCTCGGCTACAACATCGCTCTCTACCCGGTCACCCTGTTCCGCCTGGCGATGGGCGCGATCGAGGGCGGGCTGCGCGTGCTCGCGGCCGAGGGCACCCAGCAGTCGCTGCTGCCGCGCATGCAGACCCGTTCCCGGCTCTATGAGCTTCTCGCGTACGAGGAGTACACGGTCTTCGACTCGGCCGTCTTCGACTTCACGCTTCCCAACGACACCGGAGGCACGGCATGACCACCCCTCAGATCCACCGCGGCCTGGCCGGCGTCGTCGTCGACACCACCGCCATCTCCACCGTGATCGAGGAGACCAACTCCCTGACCTACCGCGGTTATCCCGTCCAGGAGCTCGCCGCCCGGCGTTCCTTCGAGGAGGTCGCCTACCTGTTGTGGCACGGTGAGCTGCCCGACGCGGGCCGGCTGCGAGAGTTCCAGGCCCGCGAGCGGGCGCTGCGGCCGCTGGACCGCACGACCGCCGAACTGCTGGCCCGCCTGCCGCAGACCTGTCACCCGATGGACGTCCTGCGCACCGCGGTCAGCTTCTTCGGCGCCGAAGACCCCATCGAGGACGACACCGGCCCCGGGGAGAACCACCGCAAGTCACTGACCCTGCTCGCCCGCCTGCCCACTGTGGTCGCCGCCGACCACCGGCGCCGCCACGGCCTCGATCCCATCCAGCCCGACCCGGGGCTCGGGTTCGCCGAGAACTTCTTCCACATGTGCTTCGGCCGCGTGCCCGACCCCGAGGTGGTCCGCTGCTTCGAGATCTCGCTCATCCTGTACGCCGAGCACAGCTTCAACGCCTCGACGTTCACCGCCCGCGTCGTCACCTCCACGCTCTCGGACCTCTACAGCGCGGTCACCGCCGCCATCGGCGCCCTGAAGGGTCCCCTGCACGGCGGGGCGAACGAGGCCGTGATGCACATGCTGAACGAGATCGGCGACCCGGCCCGGGCGGGCGCGTGGCTGGACGAGGCGCTGGCCGCCAACCGGAAGATCATGGGCTTCGGCCACCGCGTCTACAAGCACGGCGACTCCCGGGTGCCGATCATGCAGGAGGCGACGGACCGGCTCGTGTCCCGCGCCGCCGACCCCGGGGCGGCGCGGCTGGCGGCGCTGCACACCGCCCTGCGCGAGGCCATGATCGAGCGCAAGGGGATCCACCCCAACCTCGACTACCCGGCGGGCCTGGCGTACCACCTGATGGGCTTCGACATCCCGATGTTCACGCCGATCTTCGTGATGAGCCGGGTCACCGGCTGGACCGCCCACATCGTCGAACAGCTCGACCACAACGCCCTGATCCGCCCGCTGGGCTCCTACAACGGTCCGGGTCAGCGCCCGGTACCGGCACCGGTCTGAGGGAGCCGTTCCAGCCAGGCCTCGGCGGCTTCGACGGTCGGTACGGCCGGCGCCTCCGGCATCGGCGGCCGGTCGACCATGACGACCGGCAGGCCGAGTAGCCGGGCCGCGGTGAGCTTGGCGGCGGTCATCTCCCCGCCGCTGTCCTTGGTGACGAGCACGTCGACGGCGTGCCGGCGCATCAGGTCCAGCTCGCCCTCGACGGTGTACGGGCCGCGCGCGAGCACCACGGTCGAGCGGGGCGGCAGCGGAGGCGGCGGCGGATCGACGGACCGGAGGAGAAACCAGCGGCGATCGTCGCCCGCGAAGACCGGGAGACCGTCCCGGCCCGTGGTGAGGAAGACGCGCTCACCGGGCGGCTCGGCGGCGGCCGCGAGCGACGGCACCCGGCGCCAGTCGTCGCCCGGGCGCGCC
>NZ_JBHLZP010000145.1:0-16853 GCF_042429965.1 Actinoallomurus acaciae | reverse complement strand
GACGGTGCCCTCGACGTGCAGGCCGGGCCGCCCGTCGGGCGCCTTGCGCACCTCGGCGTCGGTCCACTTCAGCCCGCGCGGCGCGCCCAGCGCCTTGGCCAGCGCCTCCTTGGCCGCGAAACGCGCGGCGAGGGAGCGCGGGTGCAGCCCCCGCTCGGCCTCGGTGAACAGCCGGACGGCGAGACCGGGCGTGCGTTCGAGGGACCCCGCGAACCGCGCGATGTCCACGACGTCGATCCCCACTCCGACGATCACCGATTCAGGTTAACGTCCGTGGCCGCGGCGTGAGAGCGAGGTCAGTGGACGGGCGCGTGCGTGTGGTCGACGGCCGGAGCGTCCGGGTGCGCGATCAGCCAGTCCACGCGCTCGCGGCTTTCGACCTCGACCGGTGTGTAGACCGCCATGCGCGTCTCCGGCGTCGCCACGACCGCGAAGTTGACCACCGACAGGCTCACCTCGCCCACGGCGGCGTGCCGGAAGACCTTGACCCTCGTCGTCGGTGTGCCGACGTCGTGCGCGGCCCACATCTCGGCGAACTCCGGGCTGGCGGCGGACAGCCGCTCGACGAGCTCCGTCCAGGCGGGTTCGCCGAGGTGACGGGCGTACGACGCACGGAATGTCGCCACCATCTGCGGGAGTTCACGGTCGCGGTTCACGAACGTGCTGCAGCAGGCGGGGATCGCGAATCCCGCCCAGAGCAGGTTGCGGCGGTTGCTCACGGCGGAGATGCTCGGCCACATCGCGGCGTACGCCGCGTTCCAGGCGAGCACGTCGTACCGGCTGTTGATCACGGCGGCGGGCAGGTCGGCCAGGCCGTCGAGCACGGCCTGCACCTGCGGCTCCAGCCGGTCGTGCGCGTCCCGCGGGTGCGGCGCGGGCACGTCCGCGAGCCGGAACAGGTGCTCACGTTCGGCCTGGTCGAGGCGGAGGGTGCGGGCGATCGCCTCCAGCACCTGGACGCTCACGTTGATCGGCCGGCCCTGTTCGAGCCAGGTGTACCAGGTGATCCCGACACCGGCGAGCTGGGCGACCTCCTCGCGGCGCAGCCCGGGCGTGCGCCGTCGCGGCCCGGCGGGCATGCCGACGTCGGCGGGCGTGATGCGTCCGCGGCGGCTGCGCAGAAAGGCGGCGAGCTCGGTGCGGCGGCTGGTGATCGTCGCGGTCACCTGTCCGATTCTCGCCGGTACGGGGATCGCGTGCCAGGTGCTGTCAACACCAGTATCAAGGGGCTCTCACCACTCTTATCCCCGTGCTCGCAGGCTGCTGCACATGGCCCAGATCACCATCGGCGCACCGGCGTCGCGTACACCGGTCCGGCTTGGCCGGCTCCTCACGATCATTCTGGTCGGCCAGTTCATGGCGATCCTCGACGTCTCCGTGGTCAACGTCGCCGCGCCGACCATCCGTACCGACCTCCACGCGTCCGGCGCCGGGCTGCAGCTCGTCATCGCCGGCTACACCATCGCGTACGCCGTTCTCCTCATCACCGGCGCCCGTCTCGGCGACCGGCTCGGGCACCGCGCCGCCTTCCAGACGGGCCTCGCGGTCTTCACCGTCGCGTCGCTGGCCTGCGGCCTGGCGGGAGGCACCGGCATGCTCATCGGCTTCCGCTTCATCCAGGGGGCGGGGGCGGCGCTGATGGTGCCGCAGGTCATGAGCCTCATCCAACGTAACTTCACCGGCGCGGCGCGGGCCCGCGCGCTCAGCGTGTACGGCGCGGTGCTGGCCGGCGGTTCGGTCGTCGGCCAGGTCGTCGGCGGGGTTCTGGTCAGCGCCGACCTGTTCGGCACCGGCTGGCGGCCCGTCTTCCTGGTGAACGTCCCGATCGGCGTCGTGCTGCTGGCCGCCGGCGCCCGTACCCTGCCCGGCGACCGCGGCGAGCAGGACCGCGGCCTGGACCTGCCGGGGCTGACGAGCCTCGCGGCGGCGACGCTGCTGTTCGTGGTGCCGCTCGTGCTCGGGCACGAGGAGGACTGGCCGCTGTGGGGCTGGCTGATGCTCGGCGGCAGCGTCGTCGTGTTCGCGCTGTTCGTGGTGGCGCAGCGGCGCGCGTCCTCGCCGCTGATCCCCGGCCGGGTGGCGGGCGCGCCCGGCATGCGCGCGGGGCTCGTCGCGATCTTCCTGTGCATGAGCACCTTCGGCGGGTTCCTGTTCACCGTGGCCCTGCACCTTCAGGGCGGCCTCGGGTTCAGCCCGCTGCGTGCCGGGCTGTTCTTCATCCCGGGAGCGGGCGGGTTCGCGCTGTCCAGCCTCAACTGGCGGCGCGCGCCCGCGCGGTGGCACCGGCCGATGATCCCGGTCGCGCTGGTCGTGGCCGGGCTGGGCTACCTGGGGCTCGCCCTCTTCGAGTCGGGCGGTGTCGGGCTGGAGGTGGCGATGGCCGTGACCGGGCTCGGCCTCGGCGCGGCGTTCAGCCCGCTGCTGGCGATCGCGCTGACCCACGTGGCGGTGGCGGACGCGGCGGACGCCAGCGGGCTGCTGGTGATGACGAACCAGCTCGGCCAGGTCGTTGGCGTCGCGACGTTCGGCACGCTGTTCCTCAGCGTCGCGCCGCCGACCGGGCACGCGCTGACGGTCACGTGCGTGGTTCTGGCCGGTGCGGCGGCGCTGGGCGCGTGCTGCGCGACACCGTTGCTCCGTCGGCGTCGGGGCTGAGCCGCGCGGGGACGCGCCGCCGCGTCAGATCCGCCGCAGCCGTACGCGGCGGACGCGGTGGTCGCGGTCCTTGTTCAGGACGAGGGTGGCGCGGGCGCGGGTGGGCAGGATGTTGGCCACGAGGTTGACCTCGTTGATGTCGCGCCAGTAGCGCTCCGCCTGCGCCGCCGCCTCGTCCTCGTCGACCTGCGCGTAGGGGTGGAAGTAGGACCGCTCGTCGGTGAAGACCGTACGCCGCAGGGCGAAGAAGCGGTCGACGTACCACTGGCGGATGTCATCGACCCGCGCGTCGACGTAGATGGAGAAGTCGAACAGGTCCGCGAGGGCCAGGCCGCCCGGCCGGGCGCTCTGCAGCACGTTGAGCCCCTCCACGATGAGGATGTCCGGCTGCCGTACGACCTGCCGGGCGTCCGGCACGATGTCGTACCGCAGCGCCTCGTACACCGGCATGGACACCTCGGGCACGCCCGCCTTGACCTCCGAGACGAACTTCAGCAGCGCGCGCCGGTCGTAGGACTCCGGGAATCCCTTGCGCTGCATCAGCCCGCGCTCGGCGAGGACGGCGTTGGGATGGAGGAAGCCGTCCGTGCTGACCAGCTCGACCCGTGGTTCCCCCGGGCCGCGCGAGAGAAGGACGCGCAGCAGGCGGGAGACCGTCGACTTGCCCACGGCCACGCTGCCGGCGATGCCGATGATGTACGGGGTGGGGGCGACCGGCTCGCCGAGGAAGGCGCTGACGGTGTCGCGCAGCCGGCCGTCGCCCGCGACGAACAGCCGCAGCAGCCGCGACAGCGGCAGGTAGACGTCCTCGACCTCGTCGATGTCGATGGGGTCGCCGAGCCCGCGGATCTCCTCCAGGTCCGCTGGAGTGAGGGACAGCGGCGTACCGGCGCGTAGGGCACGCCATGCCTCACGGTCGAGCTCGACGTACGGGCTGGGGGGATTGCCCCCGATGCTCGTCATGGGAGGTGACCCTAGCCGGAGCCAGGCAAATTACGGACATTTGGCGCGTTACGAGATGGTTACGCGCGGCGACAGGGCCGGGTCAGACCGGCCGTGCCGCCGGCGGCACCCAGGGCGAGCGGAGAGTTGGCGCGGCGGTGGTCTACCCGTTCACCTGGACCCATTACTGTGGCCCGCATGTGCGGAATCGTGGGGTACGTCGGCTCGAAGCCGGCTCTCGACGTCGTCATCGAGGGCCTCTCCCGGCTGGAGTACCGGGGGTATGACTCGGCGGGCACGGCCATCTCCGCCGACGGCAAGCTGACGGTGACCAAGCGCGCCGGGAAGCTGGCCAACCTGCGTGAGGCACTTGCGGGCACCGTCCCGCCCGACGGTTCGCAGGATGGGAACACCGGCCGTTCGGGCATCGGCCACACCCGCTGGGCCACCCACGGACCGCCGAACGACCGCAACGCCCACCCGCACACCGACTGCACGGGCGCCGTCGCCGTCGTGCACAACGGCATCATCGAGAACTTCGCCGCGCTCCGCCTCGAACTCGAGCGCCGGGGCCACGAGCTGTCCTCCGACACCGACACCGAGGCGGTCGCCCACCTGATCGAGGAGGAGGTGGCCGGGGGCGCGAGCCTGGCCGACGCGATGCGCCGGGTCTGCCTGCGCCTCGAAGGCGCGTTCACGCTCGTCGCGGTGTACTCCGGCGAGCCCGACCTCGTGGTCGGCGCCCGCCGCAACTCTCCCCTGGTCGTCGGCGTCGGCGCCGAGGAGAACTTCCTGGCCAGCGACGTCGCGGCCTTCATCGCGCACACCCGCGACGCGATCGAACTGGGCCAGGACCAGGTCGTCGAGCTGCGGCCGTCGGGCGTCACGGTGACCGGCTTCGACGGCAGACCGGCCGAGGTGAAGGAGTACCACGTCGACTGGGACGTGTCCGCCGCGGAAAAGGGCGGTCACGACTACTTCATGCTCAAGGAGATCGCCGAGCAGCCCCGCGCGGTCGCCGACACGCTGCTCGGCCGGATCGGCGCCGACGGCCGGCTCAGCCTCGACGAGATGCGGCTCACCGACGACGAGCTGCGCGACATCGACAAGATCATCATCGTCGCGTGCGGCACGGCCTACCACGCCGGGCTGATCGCCAAGTACGCCATCGAGCATTGGACCCAGCTCCCCTGCGAGGTCGAGCTGGCCAGCGAGTTCCGCTACCGCGACCCGATCCTGACGCGCTCGACGCTGGTCATCGCCATCTCCCAGTCGGGCGAGACGATGGACACGCTCATGGCCGTACGCCACGCCCGCGAGCAGCGCGCCAGCGTCCTCGGCATCTGCAACGTCAACGGCTCGACCATCCCGCGCGAGTGCGACGGCGTCCTCTACACGCACGCCGGGCCGGAGATCGCGGTCGCCTCGACCAAGGCGTTCCTCACCCAGCTGATCGCCGTGTACCTGATCGCGCTCTACCTGGCGCAGGTGCGCGGGACCAAGTGGGGCGACGAGGTCTTCGCCATGATCCAGCTGCTGGGCACGATGCCGCAGAAGGTGGAGCGGGTCCTGGAGACCGTCGAGCCGGTACGCGAGCTGGCCCGGTCGCTGGCCGGTGAGCGCTGCGTGCTGTTCCTGGGCCGTCACGTGGGCTTCCCGGTGGCGCTGGAGGGCGCGCTCAAGCTCAAGGAGCTCGCCTACATGCACGCGGAGGGCTTCGCCGCCGGCGAGCTGAAGCACGGCCCGATCGCCCTGATCGAACAGGACCTGCCGGTCGTGGTCATCGTGCCGTCACGCGCCCGCCCGATCCTGCACGACAAGATCGTCTCCAACATCCAGGAGATCCGCGCCCGCGGCGCCCGGACGATCGTGATCGCCGAGGAGGGCGACGAGGCGGTCGCGCCGTACGCCGACACGCTCATCCGCGTGCCGGCCGTCCCGACCCTGCTGCAACCGCTGGTGGCGACCGTGCCGCTCCAGGTCTTCGCCTGCGAGCTCGCCACCGCCCGGGGCCATGACGTCGACCAGCCCCGCAACCTCGCCAAATCCGTCACGGTGGAGTAGTAAACGACATCGTGACGCGATATGTGGCGCTACTGCGCGCGGTGAACCTCGGCAGCCACAAGAAGGTCTCCATGACCGACCTGCGCGAACTGCTGACCGGCCTCGGGTACGCCGACGTGCGGACGTACCTGCAGAGCGGCAACGCGGTCTTCACCGCTCCCGAGACGCGGCCGGAGCGGGTCGCGGCCTCGGTCGAGGAGCGGCTCGCCGCCGATCTGGGGCTGATGACCGAGGTGATCCTGCGGACCGCGGAGGAGCTTCAGGACGTGGTCGAGCGGAATCCGCTGAAGGTCGACGACCCGGCGAAGTCCACCGTCTGGTTCCTGCTGAGACCACCCGCCCGGGATTGGCTCACCGGCATGGACCTGGACCGATTCGCGCCCGAAGAGATGCGCGCCGGCGAACGCGAGATCTACCTCCGGCTGCCGAACGGCATCGGCCGCGCGAAACTGCCGGTCGCGCTCGGGCGGCGCCTGAAGACACCCGCCACGATGCGCAACTGGAAAACGGTCACAAGCCTTTTGTCGCTCGCCGAGTAGAACGCGCTCACCGGGTATACACCTCTCCCGACGGACAGTGAAGGGAGAGACCGATGGCGGGCCGCATCATCGCAGCGCTCTCTGCCGTCGTCGCGACGGTGGCGGAGGTGCTTCTGCTGCCCTTCCGGGTCCTCGCCCGTCTGCTGGGCGTCTCCAACAAGGGACGGCCAGGGACGGCGCGACGGTCGCGCCGGCAGGCCGCATAAAGGCTGGATCCCAGAAAAGACGGAGAGCACCTGGCGGGGGTGCTCTCCGTCTTCGGGTGCTCAGCAGGTGTCGAGCATGTCGCCCAGTTCGTCGTGGTCCGCCTGCGTCACCGACAGGTGGTACTCATCGGCGACGGCGATGAACTTCTCCGCGTAGGTGCACTGGAAGGACTTTTGCGGCTGCCACTCCGACGGTCCCTTGTCGCTCTTCTGCTCGTTGGGCCGTCCCCAGACCGCCAGGAGGTTGTCGCGGTCGTTGGCCAGTTCGGTCCGCTTCTCCTCGGTCCAGTGGTCCGCGCCCATCCGCCAGGCGAGGCCGAGCGGGAAGATGTGGTCGATCTGCACCTCGACGGCGTGCGCCTTGGCGAAGGTGATCTGCTTGCCCGTGTACGGGTCGTCCAGCGTCCCCGAGATGACGACGCACTTGTTGCGTTTCTTCGCGTCGTCCAGGTCGCGGGCGAGGATGTCGTTACGGGTGTCGCAGCCGTTGTGGTCGACGTCCTTCCAGGCGGGGCCGAACTGACGCCGGCTGTACCCGGTCATGGAGTCCGGCTTGGCCTCCTTGAGTCCGGCGAGTTCCTTCCGCGCCGTCCTTTCGCTGCCCTTGTCTCCCTTTTTTGACGACTTTCCCGAGCTCGAACTCGACGGCCCGTCACCCGACAGGCTGACGTTGCCCGCGCATCCGGCCACGACGAACACCGAGACGACCATCGAGGAGACCTGCACGCCCACTCGCCGCCGCACTGACATATCCGCACCATCCAGGATTTTTTTGGCGAAGCTATGCCCGGAATATACGGCTTTACGCTCTTATCATCGACAGTCGGCGGTGGGCTCGCGGTCGGAGATGGCGTCCGGCCTCGGCCGGGGGTTCTCATCCCTTCGGCGGGTGGGGAGTACCGCCCAAGGGTGACGACGCGACCACGACGGTCCACTAGGTTCGGCGCATGTCCATCATCGCCACCCGGGGGCTCGGCAAGCAGTTCCCCGGCGTGCTCGCCCTGGACGAGCTGACCATCGACATCGAGCCCGGCGTCGTCGGGCTGGTCGGGGCCAACGGCGCGGGCAAGTCGACCCTCATCAAGATCCTCCTCGGGCTCATCCCACCGACGCGTGGGCAGGCGAGCGTGCTCGGACTCGACACGGTCCGCGAGTCGGTGAAGATCCGGGAGCTGGTCGGCTACATGCCCGAGAACGACTGCCTCCCGCCCGACGTCTCGGCCACCGAGTTCATCGTGCACGTCGCGCGCGTGTCCGGGCTGCCGGCCACCGCCGCGCGCGAACGCGCCGCCGACACACTGCGCCACGTCGGCCTGTACGAGGAGCGCTACCGGCCGATCGGTGGCTACTCCACCGGCATGCGCCAGCGGGTCAAGCTCGCCCAGGCCCTCGTGCACGACCCGAAGCTCGTCTTCCTCGACGAACCCACCAACGGCCTGGACCCGGCCGGGCGGGACGAGATGCTCGCCCTCATCCAGCGCATCGGCACCCAGTTCGGCATCAGCGTCCTGGTCACCTCCCACCTCCTCGGCGAGCTCGAACGCGTCGCCCAGCACCTGGTCATCATCGACGGCGGCCGGCTGCTGCGGTCGCAGGCGGTCACCGCGTTCACCCAGACCAGCGGCGTTCTCGCGGTCGAGGTCGACGACGAGGCCGCCGGCCGCGACCGGCTCGGCCACCACCTCGCCCAGGCCGGGCTGCGCGTCCACCCCGACGGACGGGGCCTGCTCATCGACATCGCCGACGAGACGACGTACGACCTCGTGCGCGACTCCGTCGCCGACCTCGGCCTGGCCCTCGTACGCATGGAGAACCGCCGTCACCGCATCGAAGAGGTGTTCTCCTCATGACGAGCGTCATCCACGACATCGGCTACCGGCACTACGACGGCCCGCGGCTCGGCCGCGCATACGCCGTCCGCTCCCTGTTCACGCACAACCTGCGCGCGGCGTACGGGCTGGGGCGACCGGCCAAGGCCAAGATCATGCCGTTCCTGCTGTTCACGATCATGTTGCTGCCCGCGGCCATCAGCGTCGCGATCACGGCGCTGGCCGCCTCGCTCGGCAGCGGCCAGCCCATCAACCTGATCCGCTACTCGGCCTACGCCGTCTATCTCCAGCCACTGATCGCGATCTTCCTGGCCGCGCAGTCGCCGGTGCTGGCCTCACGCGACCTGAGGTTCCACGTCACGCCGCTGTACTTCTCCCGCCCGCTGTCGCGCCTGGACTACGTGCTGGCCAAGTACGGCGCGCTGACCACGGCGCTGTTCATCCTGCTGGGCACGCCGATCACGATCCTGTTCATCGGCGCGCTCGCCACCAAGCAGAAGCATCTGGGCACCCACACGCTCGACTGGGCCGGCGGCCTGGTGGGCTGCCTGATGTTCGCCCTGGTGCTCGCCGCGATCGGCCTGGTCGTGGCCGCCTTCACCCCGCGTCGCGGCTTCGGCGTCACCGCGGTCATGGCGGTGTACCTCATCAGCACCGCCGCGGTCGGCTCCATCCAGGGCATCGCCGAAAACCAGACCAAGTTCGGAGTCGCCCGCTGGGCGGGCATGTTCACGCCCTTCAACCTCGTGGACGACGTGCAGGTCTGGGCGCTGGGCGCCAAGTCGTCCGCCCCGGAGCCGCCGCCGTCCGGCCTCGGCGGCCCGGTGTTCACGCTCGTGTGCGTGGCCATCGTCGCGGGCTCGCTCGCCATCCTTCACCAGCGGTTCCGCAAGGCGGGCGCGCAATGACCGGCCGGCCCACCGACGAGAGGAAGGCATCGTGAGTGTCCTGGAGCTCCGGGACGTCTCCCGGTGGTACGGCAACGTGGTCGCGGTCAACGGCGTGTCGATGACCGTCGGCCCGGGGGTGACCGGCCTGCTCGGCCCGAACGGCGCGGGCAAGTCGACGCTCATCCACATGATGGGCGGGTTCCTCGCGCCCTCGGGCGGTCAGGTCGGCATCGACGGACAGCGCATCTGGAAGAACCCCTCGGTCTACCGCAACATCGGGCTGGTGCCCGAACGCGAGTCCGCCTACGACTTCCTCACCGGCCGGCAGTTCGTCCGCTCGATGGCCAAGCTGCACAAGCTGCCCGATCCGGTGGCCGCCGCCGACCGTGCCCTCGCGATGGTGGAGATGCTGCCGCCCGCCGACCGGACCATCGGCACCTACTCCAAGGGGATGCGGCAGCGCGTCAAGATGGCGTCGGCGCTCGTCCACGACCCGGCGGTCCTGCTGCTCGACGAGCCGTTCAACGGCATGGACCCGCGCCAGCGGCTCCAGCTCATGGACCTCATCCGCAAGATGGCCGCCGAGGGCCGTACGGTGCTGTTCAGCTCGCACATCCTCGAGGAGGTCGAGCGGCTCGCGAACCACATCGAGGTCATCGTCGCGGGGCGGCACGCCGCCTCCGGCGACTTCCGCGCGATCCGGCGCCTGATGACCGACCGGCCGCACATGTTCGCCATCCGCTCCAGCGACGACCGCCGCCTGGCGGCCGCGCTGATCGCCGACGATTCGACCCGCGGTGTCGAACTCACCGCGGCCGGGCTGGAGGTGGAGGCCGTCGACTTCCGGCGGTTCACCCTGCTGCTACCACAGGTGGCCCGTGGCGCCGGCATCCGGCTGTGGGAGGTCTCCCCGGCCGACGAGTCCCTCGAAAGCGTCTTCTCCTACCTGGTCTCCTCATGAGCGAACACAGCGAGCGAATCGACGACACGGCGCGCCTGGTCACGCCTCCGACGAAGGAGGATTCATGAATACCATCGCGTACATCACGTTCCGCGGCATGCTCGGACGGCGCCGCGCGCTTCTCCTGTTCATCCTCCCGGCCGTTCTTCTGCTGCTCAGCATCGGCCTGCGGGTCACCGGCAACGCCGACCTCGACACCGCGGCGGCCCTGCTGACGCAGTTCGGGCTGGGCGCGCTGCTGCCGCTGCTGGCCCTGCTGGCCGGCACGGGAGTGATCGGCCCGGAGATCGACGACGGCCAGATCATGTACATCATGACCAAGCCGATCGCCCGGCCGGTCATCTCGACCACGAAGTACCTGGTCGCGGTCGCCCTGGTCGTCGGCTTCGGCGTCGTCCCGATCTTCGTCTCCGGCCTCATCATGAACGGCCTGACGGCGGGCCTGGCGAGCGGCTTCGCGCTGGGCGCGCTGGTGGGCGGCATCGCGTACTGCGCGCTGTTCGTGGCACTCGCGGTGATGAGCCGCTTCGCCGTGACGATCGGCCTGATCTACGCCCTGGTGTGGGAGAACCTCATCGGCCGGTACGCCTCGGGCGTCAGGACGCTGTCGGTCCGCCAGTGGGCGATCTCAGTGACCGACCTGGCGACGAACGCCACGTCGGTCACCTCCGAGGTGCACCTCTCCACCGCCGTACCCCTGCTGATCGTGCTGACCGCCCTGGGCGTCGCCGTCGCCGGCTGGAAGCTCCGCACCCTTTCGATCACCGGCTCCGACTAGCAGACGATGGGGCATCCGTGAGCTCGGCCGATGAGGTCGTGGCGAGGAGCGTCTTCTCTCCGGTGCTCGGGTTGTTCCGCTGGAACGGCCCCGATGGCCTCGCCGTCGTGCTGGACCCGCTCAAGTATCGTCCGATGAGGGCCACCGGGGGAGTGTCCGGCGTTCACCTCGTCCTGGACGACGGCCAGGTCCTCGGCGTGTACAAGTGGGGACGCGGCCGCGGGGTCTCCAAGGATGTCGGGGCGTTCGAGCTGAGCGACGAGACCGGCCTCGGGGTCGTCCCTCGCACGAGGCGGTGGACCGGCCGCTATGGGAAGGGCGTACTCCAGGACCACGTCCCGGCCAGAGCCGGGCTCACCGTGGTGCGCAAGGGCGAGCGGACCCAGCGGATGGCCGCCTTCGACTACGCGGTGGCACAGGGCGATCGGCCCGCGGTCGACGAGAACTTCCTCGTCCGCGAGGACGGCGCGCTCATGTCCCACGACAACGGAACGAGCTTCGTCAGGCCCGCGCCCGGAAAGACGGAGTTCATCCAGTCCAACTTCGTCGTCGCCCACCTGAACGAGCCGCTCCACCCCCGGCTCCTGGACCGGTTGCGATCCACCGACCTCGGCCGTCTCACCGATCGGCTGTACGGCGCCGAACTCGATGCCCCGGAGGTCGAAGGAACCATCGCGCGTGTCACGGAGATGCGGGAGGAGGGCAGGATAACCGGCCGCGCGTGGGACGGCTTGATCCTCGACAGCGGGTACGCGGTGAAGCATCCGGGCGAGGCGCCGAGCATCGCGGAGTGGATACGCTCCACCGACCGTGACGGCGGATGATCGAGCAGGAGCCCGGCCGGTCGGAGGAAGCACTCGTCACCGCGTCCGCCACGCCGAAAGCGGCCCGCCTCGCGCCCGGCGGCCGTGCTACAGGGCGCTGCGGACGACCTCGGCGAGGCGTTCGGCCAGGGCGCGGGCCTGTTCTTCGTAGGTCGCCTCGACCATGACGCGGACCATCGGCTCGGTGCCGCTCGGGCGGATCAGGACGCGCCCCGTGTCGCCGAGTTCGGCCTCGGCGGTCTCGACCGCCGCCTTCAGCTCCGCCGAGGTCTTGGCGCGGGACTTGTCGACGTTCTTGACGTTGACGAGCACCTGCGGCAGGCGGGTCATCACCTTGGCCAGCTCGTCCAGCGGGCGGCCGCGGCCCGCGACGGTGGCGAGCAGGTGCAGGCCGGTCAGCAGGCCGTCTCCGGTGGTCGCGTGGTCCAGCATGATCACGTGGCCGGACTGCTCGCCGCCGAAGGCGTATCCCCCGGACTTCATGGCCTCAAGGACGTAGCGGTCACCGACCGTCGTCTCGACGACGTTGAGGCCCTCCTCGCGCATGGCGATCTTGAAGCCGAGGTTGGACATGACCGTCGCGACGACGGTGTCGCCGGGCAGCCGGCCGGCCTCGCGCAACTCGACCGCCAGGATCGCCATGATCTGGTCGCCGTCGATCGCCTCGCCCGTGGCGGTGACGGCGAGGCAGCGGTCGGCGTCGCCGTCGTGCGCGATGCCGACGTCGGCGCCATGCTCGATCACGGCGCGGCGCAGCGCGTCCAGGTGAGTGGAGCCGTAGCCGTCGTTGATGTTCAGGCCGTCGGGAGAGGCGCCGATGGCGACCACGCTGGCGCCGGCGCGGCGCATCGCCTCGGGTGAGACCCCGGACGCGGCGCCGTGCGCGCAGTCGACCACGACGCGGAGGCCGTCCAGCGAGCAGGGCAGCGTCGACAGCAGGTGCGCGATGTAGCTCTCGACCTCGCCCTGTGCGTCGCGTACGCGGCCAACGCCGGAGCCGGTCGGGCCGGACCACTCCTCGCCGAGGTGCGCCTCGATCTGGTCCTCGATCTGGTCGGCGAGCTTGTGCCCGCCCCGGCCGAAGAACTTGATGCCGTTGTCGGGCGCGGGGTTGTGGGAGGCCGACAGCATGACGCCGAGGTCGGCGCCGAGCGACTGGGTGAGGTACGCGACGGCGGGCGTCGGCAGGACGCCCAGGCGGAGGACGTCGACGCCAGCGGAGGCGAGCCCGGCCACGACGGCGGCCTCGAGGAACTCACCCGAGGCGCGCGGGTCGCGGCCCACGACGGCGACGGGCCGGTGGCCCTCGAACGCGCCAGCCTCGCCGAGGACCCGGGCGGCGGCCACCGACAGGTCGAGCGCGAGCCGGGCGGTCAGGTCACGGTTCGCGACCCCCCGGACACCATCGGTTCCGAACAGACGTGACACTGCTAACACCCCAAGGTCGCGCATGGCAGGCCGGCCCGCCGGCCCTCGAACAAAGCGATCGGCGGCCCCGCGAACCCGCGGAACCGCCGAAGTCCTGTGCGGCGCGCCCCGCCCGGCCGTACCGGGTCGATGGGCCGCCGCACAGGGCCGATCAACGCTTGCTGTACTGCGGAGCCTTACGCGCCTTCTTGAGCCCGTACTTCTTGCGCTCCTTGGCCCGCGCGTCGCGGGTGAGGAAGCCGGCCTTCTTGAGGGGCGGACGGTTGTCGGGGTCGACGAGCTGCAGCGCGCGGGCGATGCCGAGGCGCAGGGCGCCGGCCTGGCCGGTCACGCCGCCGCCGGTGATCAGCGCGATCACGTCGAACTGGTCCTCGAGGCCCAGCGTCACGAACGGCTCGTTCACGATCTGCTGGTGGACCTTGTTGGGGAAGTAGGCGTCGAGCGGGCGACCGTTGATCGTCCACTTTCCGCTGCCGGGGACGATGCGCACACGGGCGATCGCCTCCTTGCGGCGGCCGGTACCCGCGGCCGGGCCGGTCAGCACCGGACGGGGGGTCTCCTCGACGACAGCCTCAGCGGACTCGGAGGTGTAGTCCCCCACGTACTCTTCAAATTCGGCGCCCTCGAGGGGCGTCTCGATACCGGTGGACTCAGCCACGGGACTCCTCAGGATTCGATCTCGACGGCGCGCGTCACTGCGCGATCTGCTTGATGTCGTAGGGCACCGGCTGCTGCGCCTGGTGCGGGTGCTCGGGACCGGCGTAGACCTTGAGCTTGCCGAACATCTTCCGGCCGAGCGAGTTCTTGGGCAGCATGCCCTTGATCGCCTTCTCGACGGCGCGCTCGGGGTGCTTGGCCATGAGGTCGGAGTAGGCGATGGAGCGGAGTCCGCCGGGGTAGCCCGAGTGCCGGTAGGCCTTCTTCTGCTCGAGCTTCTTCCCCGACAGCGCCACCTTGTCGGCGTTGACGATGATCACGAAGTCGCCCGTGTCGAGGTGCGGCGCGTAGATCGGCTTGTGCTTACCCCGAAGCAACGTCGCGACCTGGCTGGCCAGCCGACCCAGCACGACATCGGTCGCGTCGATGACGTGCCACTGACGTTCGACGTCAGCGGGCTTTGGGGTGTAGGTGCGCACGGTCGTATGCCTTCGTTTCGTGTCTGACAACAGAGACCGGGCCGGCGGGACGGGCGACGTCCGTCACTGGCCCGCATGGTCAAGCGACCCGAAGAACGGGCACGCTGACGCACACAACGAACTGGCAGGATACCGGCCCACTGACGTGCGGGTCAAAGCGGGCGGCTTTCGCCGCCTCCTGCCATCGCTTCGGACGATCATGCGTTCGTCCTTTTTACAGCATATAGCAGGGATTACTCCAGAACGGCGCGCTCGATGGTGGTTACCGCCTCTATAGTGCTGCACCTCCGCAGCCCCCTGGAGGACCCCCTGTCCGCCAAGCGTTCGATCCCCATCAAGCGCAAGGTCCAGGCGTTCGTGATCCTGGCGATCGCGTTCTTCGTCGCCGCCGGCTTCGCGGCGAACCGCTACGTGACCGCTGCGCACCCCGTACCCGGCGACCAGCCCGCCCAGGACGCGGTCGTCGCCCCCAGCCCGGAGGGTTCGGCCGTCAAGCCGCCCACCGCGACTCCCTCCCCCAGTCACTCTCGTACGCACACGAGCCACCGCCCGGCGGCCGTCGCCAAGGTCGTCAAGCCGAAGAAGCCCTCGGCCGCGGTGAACGCCGGCTCCGCGGGCGCCCCGGCCAAGAACGTCACGGCCGAGAACCTCGCCGTCCAGCTGACGAACCAGCAGCGGGCCAAGCACGGCTGCTCCGCGCTGCGCGTCGACACGGGCCTGCGCGCCGCGGCGCGCTCCCACTCGAAGGACATGCGCGTACGGCACTACTTCGAGCACGACTCACCGGACGGCAAGACCCCGTGGGACCGGATCAAGGCGGCCGGCTACAGCCAGCCCGGCGCCGAGAACATCGCCATGGGATACGCCACCGCCCAGACGGTCGTCGCGGGCTGGATGAAGAGCCCCGGGCACCGGGCGAACATCCTGAACTGCGGCCTGAAGGCGATCGGAATCGGCGTCGAGTACGGCTCTGGAGGGCCCTGGTGGACGCAGGACTTCGGCTTTCGGTAAACCCCTGATCACCTGATTCAGGCAGGTAGGGTCGCATTCATGTCTTATCCGGGTGATCAGCAGCAACCCGGCGGCTGGGGTCATTCCCAGCCGCCGTCGTCGTCGCCGTACGGCCCGGGCGACGACCAGGCCGGACACGGCGGTCCCCCCTCCTTCGGGAGCCCCCACGACGACCCGTACGGCACCCCTCCGCGAGACGGCGGCTACGGTCCGGGCGGCGGCGCGGGCGGCTACGGCGGCTCCTTCGGCGACGACCCCCAGCCGTACGGCAACGCCTTCGAGCGTGACCCCTCCTACGGCTCCCACGACGAGGGCGCGGACCCCTACGGCGGCGGTCCGGGCGGCTACGGTCCGGGCGATGACTTCGACTCGGGTTCGGGCTCCGGCCGTAAGCGGCTGATCATCGGCGCGGCGATCGCGGTGGGCGTCATCGTGGTCGTCGGTGGCGCGGCCTTCGCGCTCACGTCCGGTGGCGACGACAAGCCCAAGACGGAGGCCGCCCCGTCCTCGGCGCCTCCCGTCACGCCGACGCCGACGCCCACGCCGTCCCCCACCGAGACCGGTCGCGGCGACCGCCTCATGAGCCGCACGACCGACCCCAAGCTCCTCACGCTGAACGAGATCTTCAAGGCCCGGTCGTTCAAGGCCGGCGGCCGCCGCTACCTCATGACGGCGCGGCGCGCGGAGCGCAAGTGCTCGCCGCCGACGCACGGCACGACGTTCCGCAAGGCCCTCGCCCGGGGCGCCTGCGACCAGGTGCTGCGGGCGACGTTCAGCAACGGCAAGCTGATCGGCACGATCGGTGTGATCAACCTCAGGACCCAGACCGCGGCCACGTCGGCCCAGTCCGCCGCGCGCCAGAAGGACGCGTTCATCCTCGCGCTGCCGGGCGCGGGCACCACCAAGAAGATCGGCCAGGGCCTGTCGCTGACCACCACCGAGGTGAACGGCCACTACCTGATCATGAGCTGGGTGCAGTACCCGAACGGCAAGAAGATCGCCAAGAGCGACTACTCGGCCGTGACGTCGTTCGTGAAGTACACGACGTATGGCAGCAATCTGCGCACGGCCCTGAACTATCGGTCAATGGAGGGCAAACCGGCATAAGATTTGCCCTCACCTAATACTCTGGTGACTCATGTCTGGCCATGACGAGACTTTCCTTCCTCCGAACGAGGAGGATGCGAAGCTTCCGCCGCGACCGCCGACAGACGCTCCGCCGCACTTCGGACAGGGCTCGGCCACGAACAGGCCGTCCGTCGTTTTCCAGACCGCCGACACACGTCCGGGCATGCCGGGCTTCTCCGGAACGTCGGTGGCATCCGACGCCGAGGAGACCATGACCCCGCCCTTCCCGCGCCACGGCGGCCCCACGCCGGACGCTCACCAGCCCACCCCGCCCCCGGTGCAGGACCCCTCCCGGCCGAAGGCCACGAACGGCGCCGCGCCGGACGACGGGCAGACCGCCCCGCCACCGCCACCGAACGGCTTCTCCGCGCCCGCAGGCGGCTCGAGTGACCCTGGTCACTCGGGCGGCCCGTACGGCACCACGCCGCCCCCCGGCTTCCCGAGCGCCCCGTACGGCTCGGC
>NZ_JBHLZP010000144.1:0-16870 GCF_042429965.1 Actinoallomurus acaciae | reverse complement strand
CACCGAGCCAGAAGGCCCTCACCTACTTCAAGATCATCCATCCGTGTCGCCGTCACCAACCTCCATGGTCAGTACAGCTAGGGCCTGTCTCAAAGTCCCCGTTCGTAGCGAGCGGCGCCCAGGGGGCGCGTCGCAAGGCGGAGGAGGGAGTCAGCCTGGTTTGGCTGTCGACCGACGACAACGCGGCGAGGCGCCCCCTGGGCGCCGCGCAGCCGGACAGCGGGACTTTGAGACAGGCCCTGGCCACCGGGGTCTTCGCGGAGGCGCTGAACGATCCGTCGGTGCCGGGCTGGAGTGAGGCACCTTGACCGATGCGCTTGTAAGGAGCGTCTATAGGATTTGGTACCTATCACCCTCGCGGTAAGGAGCCATACGATGACGTCCGGGTGGACCGGTCAGCGAGCCCGCACCACCATCGACAGACTGGTCGCCGCCGATCCCGGACTGACACGGTGGCATCTCGCATGGCGTGCCACGCTCGCGGTGGCGTGCGTGGCCCTCGCCGAACACTGGATCGGACCGGCCGTCGGGCTGCCGTCCCTGGTCGCCATGCTGCTCGGTGGCATGATCGCCATGAACGGTTCGTTCCTGCTCGCCGGCCGGCCCCGCGTCGACGCCGTCATCACCGCCGCCGGGATGCCGTTCGTCGCGTTCGCCGGAGTGCTACTGGCCGTGGTGGTCGGCGGTCACGTCCTCGCGTCGCGGCTGGGTTTCGTCGTACTGACCGTGGTCGCGGTCTATGTGCGGCGCTTCGGCATCCGTGGCCTGAATTACGGGCTGCTGGGGTGGTTCGCCTACATGTTCGGTACGTTCTCCCGGGTCCGCCCGGATCAGCTCCTGCCCCTGAGCCTGGTGTTCCTGGCCGCGGTGGCGATTCTCGTCATCCTGATGGCCGGCGTGGCGTACCAGCGCCCCCGGACCAGGCTCAGCGCGGCGCTGCGCGCGTTCGACCTGCGGGTCGCGGCGGTGGCCCGTACGTGCGCCGACCTGCTCGCCGACCCGGGCCCCAAGAACGCACGCGAGCTGCACGCCCGCAGGTTCTACGTGCTGGAGGCCGCCCTCATCGCCGAGGGCCACCTGGCCTCCCCGGCGGCGGCGGAACAAGATCACGCCTACCGGCTGCGCTCCTGCCTGCTGGCCACGGAGCTCGCCGTCGAAGAGCTCGCCACGGCGACGATCGCACTGGCCGGTTCGGCCGGACTGCCGGAGCCGGTGCGCTCGGCCTCCACCGCCACACTCCGGGCGCTGGCCGCCCAGGACCTGGACCGCGCTCGCGAACACGCGCATGAGCTGGACGGACGCGGCCTCCGCCAGAGCGACAGCCTCCCTCTGACCAGCCTGGCGGACGCGGCCGACCGGCTGTCCGACGCCCTCGGACCGCGCACGGGTCTCCGGCACGCCACGGGCGACGGCCCGCCGACGCCGGCCTTCGAGCCGGGCGTCCAGCTGATCGCCGGAAACCTGCCGGGCACGCTCGGCACCGCCGCCGAGGCACTGGAGACGGGCGGCGTCAAGAGGCCGCGCCTGTCCTTGAACGGCCGTCAGTGCGTCCAGGCCGGGCTGGCCTCCGTGCTCACGCTGCTGTGCGCGATTCCGGTCTCACCCGTGCGCTTCTACTGGGCGATGCTCGCCTGCCTGATCGTGCTGACCGGCACGGCCACCTCCGGCGAGACGCTGGTCAAGGGCGCCCACCGCGTGCTGGGAACGGCGCTGGGGGTGGTGACGGCGATCGCGGCCGTACACCTCACCCGCGGCCACGACACGCTCGTGGTGATGGTCATGGCGGTGTGCGTCCTCCTCGCCGTCTACTTCCTCCGCGTCGCCTACGGGATTCTCGCCTTCTCCATCACCACGCTGATGGGACTGCTGTACAACGCCCTGGGCGAGTTCACCGACACGCTGATCCTCACCCGGCTCGAGGAGACCGCCGTCGGCGCCGGCGTCGCGGCCCTCATCGCCGTTCTGATCCTGCCGGTGCACAACCGGAACACCACGGCCGCCGCGCGCGACGCGTTCGTCCGCGACCTGGTGAGTCTCGTGAAGGAGGTACGTGACAGGACGGCCGGCCGGGGCTGCGGCACGGACCTGCTGATGTCGGCCCGCCGTCTCGACGCGCGGATGCACCAGCTCGCGCTGGCCACCCACCCCTGGGGCGGGGCCGCACTCACCGGGATCGACACCGCCCCGGTGGCCCGCCGGCTCGCCTCGTACAGCGCGATCACGGTACGCGCCAAGGCCCTGGCCACGGCGGCGGCCATGGAGGACTCCTCGGTCCCGGACTTCGACGTCGTCGCCCCGCTGACCATGCCCCTTCGCCGGCTGACCGGCGACTACACGCTCAGGATCGACACGCCGTACGCACCTTTGAGGCGGCCTCCGGCGCCCCTCCCCCACTGCGGGCGGGCACGGACGCTCCGCGTCCTGGCCGACGACCTCGCCGGAGCGATGAACGGCCTCCGCGCCGGCGGCGACATGACCACCTGGATCCCCTCCCGGCAGGCGGCCCCGCGGCCGTAGCGCGGCCACGCGTTCGATGCGCTCACGGGCTCGTCACGCGGCCTCGGTAACCTGGGGGGAGACGCGGTGCCCGTCGACGCCGCGCGGGGTGGCTTGAGGGCGTCATGGCCACGACCGGCCCGAGGTGGCCCGCACCTCCCAGACCTGATGTGAGGACGTATGAAGGGCGAGCCGGCGAGTGAGAAGGAGGCACCGCCCCGGCCCGGGCCGCGGGTGGGTGTGACCGCCGCCCGCAAGGGCGCCGAGCTGGCCACGGCGTTCAAGCGCCGCGGTGCACAGGTCCTGCAGGGCCCGACGCTGGGCGGCGACCGCCCGGTCGACGACGACACGATCGCCGAGGCCATCGACCGGATGGTCGAGCTTCGACCGCTGTGGTTCGCCGCCTCGACCGGCATGGGCATGCGCCTGCTCGCCGCCGCCGCCGAACGCACCGGCCGCCGTGACGCCCTGGTCCGGGTACTCGAGAACGCGACCGTGGTGGCCCGCGGCCAGAAGGCCGCCGGCGGCCTCAGGCGCCTGGGCATAACCCCGGTGTGGATCGCGCCGGACGAACGCGATTCCCAGGTCGAGACCTGGCTCGCCGAACACGTCCGCACCGACGAGGTGGCCGCCGTACAGGTACACGGCGCGGGCGGCGACCCGTACGGGCGCCTCCTCGAGAACGGAGTGGTCGTGGAGAGGCTCGCCCCGTACGTCTCGGTCCCCCCGGACGACCCGGGCCCGGGCACACGACTCGCCGAGGCGACCGTCGCCGGCGACCTCGACGTGGTCACCTTCACGTCCCCGGGCGCGGCCCGCGGCCTGGCAAGGCTGGCGGACACGGCGGGAATCGGCGACCGGGTACGCGAGGCACTGAACGGCCCGGTCGCCGTGGCCACGGTCGGCCCGGTAACGGGAGAAGGCGCCCGCGACGCCGGCTACGCCGTCACGATCGAGGCCGACAACAGCACCGGCGCCCTGGTCCGCGCGGTGATGAGCTGGTGGGCCACCCGCGCTTAGGCTCCGTAGCGGGCCTCGTCGCGACGAAGATCAGCGTGGGCCCGATCCGGGATTTTGGCCGGTGCACCGGGCGAAGGTGACCGGTTCGCGGCCTTCGCCGTAGCCGTTGCGCAGGAACTTCCTCAGCTCTTCCCGCTGGCTATCGGCCAGAGCGTAATGAGCGGGGGGCGAATCCTGCGCCGCTACTCGATGACTCTTTGAGAACGGGTCAGCGTCGCTTGGGTGGGGGCTTGGGGAGGCTGATCAAGACATCGAGGGCGAGGTGTTCCTTACACAGGTACTTGATCTCTTCGCACTCCATGACCTGGATACGACCATGGCGTGAGGCAAATGCGTGACCCTCTTTGGTGACCCATGAGGTCGTGACCATGATGCCCTTGGTGGCGTGCTTATCCTCCATGACGCCGGCCAGCGCTCGTACGGCCTCCACTCCGACGGCACCGCGGTAACGCTTGGCCTGGATAACGCATAGGCCGCCGAAGACCGGGTCCTCATTGACGGCGACGGCGTCGACGCCATCGTCCTTGGACGCCTGGGTGACCCATGACTGCATGCCCATCGCCTCGAAGAGTTGACGGGTCAGGTGCTCGAACTCGGTCGGCGTCATATCGAGCAGGTCGAGGCGAGCGTCGAGGCCGGCGACTGCGTCCATACCCTCGACGAACTTGTACTGCGACAGCAACGCCTCGAAGTCGACGACCGGTCGTACTGCCTCCAGGTCGTACGGGTGCGGAGACACGAGCGCGTTGAGCTTCTTGAGGCATGCGACCGGGTCGACGTCGGCGAGCACAAAGGTGGAGAACAACTCCCTTTCCGCGCTGACACTGATCAGGCACGGACGGACGGGCCGGCCGGTCGCGGGGTCGGTGGTTGAGACATGGCCGTTGAACGACGCGACCTTGATGACACCGGCCGGGTCACTGGCAAAGACCTCGTGCAGCGTGCGCAGTGCGACCTGAGCGATGAGACGGGCGTACCGGTCCTTAATCTCTTTTGCCGACCGCGCGATCTTGTCGATCTCGTCGCGAGTCTGTACGTACTTGTAGTCACGCTCGGCGGGAATCACGGACTGCGGCGGCAGTTCGTACTCCACGATCAGTTCCCGGGGCTCGGTCCGGTAGATCGCACGGGTACGGTGCGGGAATCCCTCTGGGTAGGGCGAGGAGTCGAGGACGAGGGTGAAGAACCGGGCGACGGCATCAGAGTCGCCGGCGCGGACCTGCTGTTCGAAGTCATCGATCTCGACGTTGTGACGGCGGACGGCCTCGGATTCCGTGGCCGCCCACTGGTCATAGGCAAGGCGTCGTTCTTTCAACAGCCGGAGGCGATCGGCTTCGGCGGCGGCGTGCCGGGCGCGCTCGCGCTCGAACGCCTGACGGGCTGCGGCCTCCTCGCGCTCGTACCGGGCGCGACCTCCCAGCAGGCCTCCGAGTACGCCCGGCGGACGTGGCGGGACCCACTGCGCTCGAGGTATCGGTCGGTCGAGTCCTCCCGTGTCGAACGGCGGGGGCCGGAACGCTCGCTTCAACGAAACGAAGGAGATGTCCGGGCGGTGCTGGACGCCGGTGATAAGCACCGAGTCCAGCTCCTCGATCCCGGCCTGAAGCTCTGCGGCCAAGCCGGCGGCCTTCGCCTTGCGCTCTTCGATGTACAGCCGCTTCCGTTCGCGCTCGTTCTGGGCCGCCTGCCTTGCGGCCGCACGCCGTGCCTGTTCGCGTTCACTCTCGGCCTTCTTCGCCGCTTGCACGGCGGCACGGTGGGCTTGCTGTTCCAAGCGCTGTCTACGTGCCCGCTCCCGTTGCAGATCCGCCCAAACTCCCCGCCGCTTCGCCATGAGCCCCTCTCTGCCCCGTCGGCCTCGACCCGCTCTTATCGAGCAGCTACAAAATGTGACCGTAGGCTCGCGGGGTTACTCATGGCGTGGCGATCACTGACCGATACCGGTCAGCGATGATTCACGCCCGGCGGCAGGACTCTGGCGACCGGCGACGACGAGACCCGTTTCCAGTGCGTCTGTGATTGACCGGAATCCCGCTCGCGATCTCCTCGGCGCTTGGGAAGCCCACCCTGATAGTGGACCAGCGGGGGCGTCCGGCCCATGAGGTTCGCTATCGAACGATCCGCGAGTACGGGTCAGCGAACGAGCGACGGCTTACGGCGGCAACATGGCAGACAGCATGGAACCAGGGAGTGCCGAAATGCCGAAGAAAGCGACGCTCGCACGATGCGCCTTCTGCGAGCTCATGGCAGCGGACGCCACCGATCTGCCCACCGGCCGGATCGTCACCGTGATCGCGGACACGAGTCCTGTCACGCCGGGACATCATCTGGTGGTTCCGATCAGGCACGTCACGGACTACTTCGAGATGACCGAACAGGAGGTCCGACAGGCCCACCGGGTGCTTCGTGATCTGCGCGAGCGCCTGCGGAACGACGATCCGAGCATCGCCGGATTCAACATCGGGATGAACTGCGGTCCGGCGGCCGGACAAACGATCCCCCATGCCCACATCCACCTCATCCCACGGCGGTTCGGCGACACGCCGGATCCGCGTGGCGGGGTACGCGGAGTCATCCCTGGAGAGATGTCCTACTGAGCCTTCGGTCACCGCCGCCGCAGTCGCCGCAACAGCAGCCCGACCACGGCCAGCAGTCCCGACGTGAAGAGGTTGGGGCCGACCGCGCTGAGCGGACGTGTCTGTTCGTCGAACAGCCAGGACCACAGGGACAGTCCGCCGACCACGACGGCGGCGCTCAGGGCGAACCATGTGGTGATGCGGGAGTACAGGACGCGAATACTCCAGTTCGCCAGCGCGGAGAGCGGAGCAAGGTACCGGGACGTACCCAGCGTCTGGTCGACCCTCCAAAGAGTGTCCATGAGGATGCCGTACGTCCGGGTCGATCTCATGTGACCGGAGGATGCGTAGACGAAGCCCTCGGTGGAGTTCACAGCGGCGATGCCGTCCAGCAGGACCGTACGGATGTGCCGATTAAAGATGATCTTCAGGGGGCTGATCAGAGCCGCGCACGACAGGAGGTAGAGCTGCCAGGGAACGCGGACGTAGTGGTAGTGGTTGCTCAGCGTGAACTCGTAGTTCGCCTCCGTACGCTCACGCAGCCCAGGCGTCAGCTCGTCCAGCAGCTTCTTCCAGAGCCTGTCGAGCTCCTCGTCTCGGCCGTCGATCTCCAGGAGGACGAGGAGGCAGAAGACGCGAACATAGCCGGTGACGTTCCGCTCGTCATAGGCATGGCGCCGAACGAGTTCGAGGTCGGTCGCATCGACGGGAATCCCCGCGGCGTTGAGTGCCCGGACGATGCTCGCGGTGGCAAGCGGGTCGACCTTCTGCCGCAGATCCAGGTCGGCCGCCCATCCGCCGGTCGCGAATCTGGCCTCTCGGATCGTGCCGAGCACCTTGTTGAGGAGCTCTTCCCGTCCGACCGCCGCGGCGGGGGCCGCCGAAAGCGCGTAGAGCAGCTCGGCGCACTTGAACGCCGTACGCCATTCCACGGCCAGCCGCGTGGTCAGCGCCGACGTGGCCTCCTCCGAGCGGACCAGGGCGATCTCGATCTTGCGACGGCCGACGATGTAGCGGTTGATCCCTTCGATGAGCCGTATCCGGCTGGGGCTCGGCGCGCTCCTGGCGAGCGCGAGGAGAGCAGCCGAGGTGCCGTACAGGCCACGTTGGTCGATGCTGTCCGGGATGAGATATTGCCCGGCCGCGTAACACCCTTCGGGCAGCCCGTTGGCCTGTGCTCCGTTCTCCAGGAGGTCACGGAAACGCTCCTCGATCTTCGCCATCGCACCCTGGACGACGGACTTGTCCACAGAGACGTAATAGGTCTCGGCGGGGAGACGTACGGCAGGCACGAGCTGCTCAGGCCTGCCGGGAGAAGAAGGCGGCGATGGTCTTCCTCGTGAGCGCCGGGTCTTCGCTCACGAGGTAGTCCCACTCGTCGGCCCGGCCCAGGAGGCGAGCCCACTCACGCCGGTAGTACTGCGAGATACCGACATCGGGGCCGGTGAAGCATCGGCCTGGCGAGCGTCCCATCAACAGATAACCGTCTTTCACCTCGGAGCCGCCGGCCAGCGCCGCCAGGGCACTGCCGATCGCCGGATGGTCCGCGTGGTCGGGGGGTAACGGAAGGTCGAGTTTAGCCGGGACGATGTGGAGATGCGCGTGCTCGATGCAGGCGGAGCCACGGACGCCGGCATGGGCGGTGCCGCCGTGTTCCCAGTAGGTAAGATCGCCCATTTTGGCGCGCAGGTAGGTCAGCACCATCTCGACGAAGCCCGTGAAGCCGTTCGCCTCACCACCGCCGTGCAGCGCGACCGCTGCGAGGTTCGGGTGGTGCTCGATGGGGGCCAGCAGCATGTAGCCGACCGATAACCCCCCCAACCCCGGCAGGAGCACACCAAAACGGGGATCCAGCCATAACGGCCGATCCGGCCAGGGGATGTCGGTGGCACCGGTCGAGGCTCGGCAGAGGAAGCACGCTAAATCGGGCTCAGGTACCATCTTTCCCCGCCTGAAGGATTGCGTCGACATGCATATTGAAGATCGGAGCGAAGCGGCTGATTCCCTCGTCGCTCGCCCGGATCGTCGCCTCGCCGATCCACTCCGAGTTGTCCAGCCGAAGATCGAATATGTCCGGGTCGGGACCGAACTCGATGCCGTACAGCCGACGAAAGTGCTCGACTGAGAAAGCGTCTTTGTCCGCGATCGTCGTCCGGATGACGGGTGACGGCCGCAGGCCGGATCGCAGACGGCTGACCTGTGCCTTGAGCAGCCGGGAGGAGAAGTCGGAGTGCAGCCAGACCCGTACGGCGTTTTTTGACTCGCAGAGCCACGGCTGAAGCCAGGCGTCGACCACGACCGGCTCATCCGAACTCTCGACCAACTCCGCCAGACGACGGTCCATTTCATGGTCGAGCGCGGTGTTCGCCGATCGCAGGCGATCGCCTTCCGGTATCCATTCTTCTTCGGACGAGGAGGACCCGACGACGTACGACCTTCTTATCCGGGACATACTGACATAGCGCCAGCCCAGCGCGGTCGCCAGCAGGCGAGAATGCGTCGTCTTCCCCGCTGCGGTGAATCCAGAGACCATGACGATCCGGGAAGGGGCCATACGCTCTCAGCTTCGGTCCTCGGTTATCAGCTTCAGCGTCGTCCGCTGCGACTCGATTACATCGAGCCCGAGAAGCTCATTCTTCGAGTACCACGCCTGAGCGTCGATGTAGTCATCTTCCTCACGCTGAGGCGCCCCGGGAGTCGCGTCGAGCAGATGGCAAAATCTGGACACGGCGACAACTCTGACCGGTTGCCCCTTCCACAGCATCTCCCAGGACCACATGTCGATGATGCGTCCCGGCTCGACCAGAAGACCCGTCTCCTCCAGCACCTCGCGACGGACATGCCGGTCGAGGTCTTCCTCTGCCTTCATCCGGCCGCCGGGAAACTCCCACTTCCCTGCATTATAGGGATCCGCAAAAGACTTCCGCACCAAAAGATAGTTTTCACCGTTGGTCACTACCGCTTTTTGTGCAAACTCTATACGGGCCATCATTTCTCCGAGCCAGGACAGGAAGCAGCAGTCACTCTGGACACAAGAAAATAGCAGTATTAGACATTAATTCTTGGAGGGCATTATTACACATGACCCTAAGAAGAGTGAGGCCACAGACAGAAGTAATCCAAATTGGGCTGACCAAAATCTAATTTCGGTCAGCCTATCCATCGGCGATGAACCGTGCAGCACCCAAACCCACGTGCCATTTTCCGACGTGACGGACACCTACACTCTCGCGGCACAGCGAACCAGCGCGGGTTATATATCCGTTTATATGTGACTGTCCGCAGTATGATCGAATCGACCTCAATGCGAGGATCTGCGGCATGCGCCTCGTGGGGTCGGCGACGATCAGCAGTACAAGAGCCACCTGACCAATCCTGTGGGCGATGTCCCACAGCCTCCTACGAGCCTCGCCCAGCCGTTCCTCTGACCTGACCTCATCCACCCCGCCCGGCTGGGCCGTCCCGGCACCACCGAGTTCGCGACCTTGAGGACAGATTCTCCGCCCCCGCGCCGAGCCACATCCCGACCGCCTCGAATAGTCACTTACTAACGACCGTATTGGTAATTCGCGAAACCCGACGTAACCGAAGTGCACGCGCGCGGGCAGCCGGAGAGTTCCGGTGGCGCCGGACCGTTCAGGCGAGGAAGCCTCCGTCGACCGGTAGGACGACGCCGCTGATGTGGCTCGCTCGGTCGCTCAGCAGGAACGCCGCGGTCGCTCCGACCTCCGCTCCCGTCCCGGCCTTGCGTAGTGGGGTGGCGGCGATTCGGGCCTCCACGCCGCCGGGGATCGTGCGGCGTAGTTCGGTGAGCATCGGGGATTCGGTCGGGCCCGGGGCTATCACGTTCACGCGGATGCCGAGGGGGCCGAAGTCGTGGGCCGCCGTGCGGGTCAGGCCGATGACCGCGTGTTTCGTTGCCTGGTAGGCGCCCATTCCCGAGCTGCCTCGGAGGCCGCCGATGCTGCTCACGTTGACGATCGAGCCGAAGCCCTGTCGCTCCATCACGCGCACCTCCTCCCGGATGCACAGCCAGGTGCCCTTCACGTTCACGGCCATGATCTGGTCGAAGTCCGATTCGGAGACGGCGTCGAGGCGGCCGGCCCCGCCCATCGCGGCGTTGTTGTACGCGCCGTCCAGGCGGCCGAAGCGGGTCACGGTGGCGTCGACGAAGGCGGCGACGTCCGCGGGCTTCGCGACGTCGCCGGTCGTGTACGCCACATCGTGTCCCGCCGCGGTGAGTTCCTTGGTGAGCTCGGCCAGTGGTTCCTCGGTGCGGGCGACGAGCATGAGGGCGGCGCCGTCCTCGGCGAGTACGCGTGCGGCGTCGGCTCCGATGCCCGTGCTGGCGCCGACGAGGACGATGACTTTGCCGGCGAGCGGCAACGTGGTCATGAAACCCGGCTCCTGTCCGCGATGCCCCGGAGCGCGAGCGTCGCGCGGGCATCGGCTGGTGTGGCGATCTGTTTGCCCAGGTCCTCGATGACGGCCCGGATCTTCCTGACCTGCTGGGCGTTGCTCTCCGCGAGGCGCCCCTTGCCGATCCACAGACTGTCCTCCAGGCCCACCCGTACGTGGCCGCCGAGCCACGCGCTGTGGGTGCCGAAGCTGATCTGGTCGCGGCCGGCGGCGAAGGCGGAGAAGGAGTAGTCGTCGCCGAAGAGCTTGTCGGCGATCCGCACCATGTGTTCCAGGTTCTCGTGGTCGGCGCCGATGCCGCCGAGGATGCCGAACACGCCCTGGATCAGCAGCGGCGGCTTGGCCAGGCCCTTGTCGACGAAGTAGGCGAGTGAGTACAGGTGCCCGATGTCGTAGCACTCGTACTCGAACCGGGTGCCGAACTCCCCGAGCGTCCGCAGGGCGTGCTCGATCCTGTCGAAGGTGTTCATGAACGGCTGGGAGTAGGTGGCCCGCACGTAGGGCTCCTCCCAGTCGTATCTCCACTCGGTCACCTTGTCGGCGATCCCCGCGTACACGAAGTTCATCGTGCCCATGTTCATCGACGCGAGCTCGGGCCGGAGCCGCATGGCGGCCGCCAGGCGCTCGTCCATCGTCATCGCCGACGAGCCGCCGGTGGTGATGTTGATGACGGCGTCGGTGTTCGCCGTGATGGGCTCGATGATCTGCTCGAAGACCTCGGGCGAGAACGTCGGCCGGCCGTCCGGCCGCCGGGCGTGCAGGTGCACGATGGCCGAGCCGGCCTCGATCGCCTCCAGTGCCGCCTCCGACACCTGCGAGGCGGACAACGGGAGGTGGGGGCTCTGGGACGGTACGTTGACCGAGCCCGTCACCGCCGTGGTGATGATGACCTTCTCTGCCGTACGCATCAGCTGGTCCTCTCCATGATGGCTCCCCTCGGCCGCGGTGCGAGCGCCCGGTAGGCGTCGAGCTTCGCCTCGTCGAGCGGGCCGACCAGGCTGACGGCGACCTGCGTGGCGCCCGCGTCGTACTGCTCCCGCAACGCCCGGCGCACCTGCTCCGGTGTGCCGCAGGCGACAAGGGCGTCGATGAGCCGGTCGGACCCGGGCGGTGCGAGGTCGGCCTCGGTGAACCCGAGCCGCGTCAGCTTGGCGATCTGGTGCGGCAGCGTCAGGTAGTAGGCAAGGCGTCGGCGCGCGACGTCGCGGGCCGCGGCGCGGTCACGGCCGACCACCGCCCACTGGACGACCGACAGGAACAGGTCCGGCCCGATCGTCTCGCGTGCCCAGCGGGTGTGCTCCGGTGTGACGAGGAACGTGATCAGCCCGTCGGCGCGCTCGGCGGCCAACCGGGTGATCCCGGCCGAGTACGCGCCGAGCACCCGTGGTACGCCTGGGCCGCCACGGCGCGCGAGCGTCGCGTCGATCCCGTCGAGGTACTCGCGCAGGAACGGCAGCGGGCCGATGCCGCGCTCGCGGACCGCGCCGCTGACTCCGAGGCCCAGCACGTAACGCCCGGGGTGGCCGGCGGCGAGATCCCGCGCCGCGGACGCGGCGGATTTCGGTACGCGTTCGAGCGCGCGGGCGACGCCGTTGCCGACGATCATCCGCTGCGTCGAGCCGAGCACGAGGGCGGCGGTCGTGAACGCCTCGCGCCCGGCGACCTCGGGGATCCAGACCATGCGGTGGCCGCTCTCCTCCAGGAGGCGGACGAAGCGCACCACACCCTCGTGGTCGAGGTCGTCCAGCTCGGCGATCGACAGCGCGGCCGTCGGCAGGGACAGCGTCACTCTGCTTCCCGGAACTCTGCGTCCCGGAACGCCGTGACCAGCCCGCGCGCGGCCTCCGCCAGCATCGACGTGTCGTTGCCGAGCAGGACGAAGTCGCACCCGTCGCGTACCGCCCGCGCGGCCCGCTCGGGCACGCCGCCGAACGCGAGTCCGCACCTCTTGCCGGCGGCGTGCGCGGCGTCGAGGGCCGAGCCGATCAGTTCGAGCACGTCGGGCGAGGCCGGTGTGGAGCCCATCGACATCGAGAGATCCGCGGCGCCGACGAACACGGCGTCGATGGAGTCGAGGGCGAGTATCTCCGGTGCGGCCTTGATCGCGTCGACGCTTTCGAGCTGCGGGATGCACAGCACGTCGTCGTTGCCGGTGGCGAGGTAGTCGGCGTTCGGGCGCAGCCCCCACGCTCCGGCGCGGCTGGTGCCGCCCGCGCCGCGGACGCCGTGGGGCGGGAACCGGCACGCCTGCCCGACGGCGGCGGCCTGCTGGACCGTGTCGACGTGCGGCACGAGGATGCCCATGGCGCCCGCGTCGAGGATCTTCTGGATCGTCGACGCCGTGGTGTCCGGCACCCGTACCAGGGGCACCATGCCCAGCGCCGCGGCCGAGTTGATCAGCCGGTACGCGGTCTGCAGGTCGAGCGGCGCGTGCTCCATGTCGATCACGACGAAGTCGAACCCGGCGAACGCCATGATCTCCACCGGCTCACCCGAAGCGATCTTCAACCAGGTGCCGAGCGGGGTGGTGTCACGGTCCGGCGCGAACAGCCCGGCGCCCGTACGTCGCGGCGTCCTCACGGCATCGGGTAGTCGTCGGCGTTGAGCACCCAGCCGGGCTTGGCGGAGAAGTCCGTACGCGGTGGGCTGAAGATGTCGATCAGCTGGTTCACGCCCGGAGCATTGGCCGCGGAGGTGTGCACGGTCGGCGGCGGGATGATCGCGACGGACGGGCTGCCGATCCGTACGTGGTCGTCGTCGCGCCACCGGGCGCTGTCGCTCAGCCAGGGCGTGCGGATGTGGTGGACGTACTCGCCCCGCACGGCCAGGGACAGCTGTTCGAAGTCGTCGTGCGTGTGCGGTGAGAGCTTGTGCGGGTCGCGCGGGCCGGTGACCTCCGGCAGGAAGTTGACCATGAACGAGCGGGTACGGAAGATGCGGCCGAACCGGGCCGGGTCGTCCGGCACGTCCGCGAGCCGGTAGTACCGCACCGCCGGGCCGCCGGGGGGTTCCGGCCACCGCTGGAGCAGCGCCACGCGCGGGTGGTCCTCCGCGTACGCGTCGGCGTTGGCGGCCCGGTCCCGCCACGCGGGCTCGGTGGCCTCGATCAGGCGGATGAGCGGGCCGTCGCCGTGCACGCCGATCCGCGAGGCGCCGGGCGGGACCACGACGAGCCCGGGCGCGTCGATCAACATGGTGCCGTCGCGGGTGACCACCGAGAAGGCGGGAGAGTCACCGGTGACCACCACGGCCAGTTCGCCGTCGAGCGTCCCGTTGTCGAGGTCGTCGCCGGCACGCGCGTCGGTGCGCACCAGGATGACGTTCTGACCGCGGACGATCGCGGTGCGCCCGTCCGGCGTCTCGGCGTCCGGCGACGCGAGCCGGCGGAAGTCGAAGTACTGCGGGGCCGCGATCGCCTCACCACTGTCCGGCCGCGGCGCGGTCGCCGTCGCGAGCGAGGAACGGGGGTCATCCTTCTCGTACACGGTGGTGATGTCCTTTCGCTCAGGCGTCGAGGTTGAGCAGGTAGGTCGGGTTGTCGCGGACCATGCGCCGCAGGTCCTTCTCCGGCAGGCCGAGGTCGAGGAGCGCCGTGGCCACCCGCATCCACGCGTCCACCGGTTTCGGGTTGGCCGCCTGCCCGAAGTCCGAGGCCAGCACCGTGTGCTCGGGACCGAGCGTCTCGATCCAGGTCAGCAGCTGCTTCGGGTCCCACTTCTGGGTTCCCTCGGGGTCGTACATGCCGATCTCGTGCTCGACGAACGCGCCGAGTTCGACGAGCTCGCGGCAGAGGCCGGGTTCGGCGCCGATCACGAAGTCGGGGTGGCTGACGACCATCCGCGTCATCCCCCGCTCCTTCGCGGCCTGGAACAGCGTGCGGATGTAGGCGGGATACATGTGGCCGCCGTTGACGACGGCCTCCTGCTCCTTGATCTCGTCGAGGATCTCGATCACCTCGGGCTTCAGCGCGCCGTCCGCGTCGACGATGTCGATGCGCTCCAGGGTCAGGGGCACGGTGGTGGTCGGGAACGCCCCGTCCTCGGGGTGGCACTCGATGTGCCGGCCCGAGGAGATGGTCGGGAACCAGACGACCTTGCCGCCCATGCGCAGGCACATGCGCACGGCGTGCACGTTGAGCCCGCCGACGGTGCTGTTGAGCGCGATGCCGCCGTAGGCCGTGGCGGCGACGTCGGCGAAACGCCCCCTCATCGCCAGGATGTCCATCTGAGTGTTGTGGTGGTGGGACTTCGCGACCATGGCGCGCATCCCGATCCGGGCTCCGTCCTGCGCGGCCTCGACGTGGTCGAAGCGGCGGGGAAACGGGCTGGGCCCGGAGTGGACATGCATGTCGACCAGGCCGTCCAGGACGGAGGCGATGGCGGGACGCCGGCTCATGAGTCCTCCTTCGTCGGAGCGGGTGACCGCGGGCGCGCGCTGTTGATTTCCTCGCTTCGCCCGGTCACGGATCGCTCCTTCGTTCGCATTATGAAGTCACTGTTCACTATAAGACCGCATGTCAACCCATATCACCCTCTTGTGTTGCATAAGTCACATGTCTACAGTGATAAGCCGTTCACTTGGTGAACACGCGGTTCGATATCACCGGTTGAGGTGGATCACGAGCCGCGGGTAGTCGGCAGCCGACCCCTCGGAGGCGACGATGTCCACACCGCGCCAGGCGCCAGTACCGCAGTCGGAGGCGTTGGCCGCCTCTCCCCCGCCCCCGTCGCACGGTCCGGACATGACCAAGGTGCGCGCCGCCGTGCGCGGCGGGGCCCTCGCCTACTTCGTCGACCAGTTCGACATCTACCTGCCGATCGTCGTACTGGCACCGGCGACGGTCTACTTCCAGTCGGCGTCCCTGAGCGCGAGCACGACCGCCCTGCTGTCGTCGCTGGTGTTCGCCTCGACGCTCATCGGCCGCCCGCTCGGCGCGCTGATCTTCGGTCACTTCGCCGACACGGTCGGGCGCAAGCGCACGACACTGGTCGCGGTCGGCGGCTTCGGCACCATCACCCTGGCGACCGCGTGCCTGCCGGGCCACGAGACGATCGGAACGTGGTCGGTCGGCCTGCTGATCGCGCTGCGGTTCGTGGACGGGATCTTCCTCGGCGGCGAGTACACCACCGCGGTCCCGCTGGCGATGGAGTGGAGCCCACGGCACAAGCGCGGCCTCTACGCCTCGATCATCACCTCGACCTCCCCCGGCGCGTACGTGGTGATCGCCGCGATCACGCTGCTGATGCTGCAGCTGCTGCCCTCCGCCGGACTGCACAGCGGCTATGTGCAGTGGGGCTGGCGGGTGCCGTTCCTGGTCGGCGCGCTGCTGTCGGCCGTGCTCTTCCGCTACTACCTCAAGCAGGTGCACGAGCCGCCGGCGGAGCTGACCGGCGAGCGGCACAAACTGCCGTTCGTACGGCTGCTGGTGCGGTACCCGAAGGCGCTGGCCCAGGTGTTCGTGCTGATGACCGGCACGTGGCTGGCGACCAACATGGAGGCCGCCGTGACACCCGCGCAGCTGAAGGCGCACCTTCTGCTGTCGAGCAAGCAGGTCACGCTGAGCATGCTTGTGATCAACGCGTCCGCCGCGCTGTCCTATCCCCTCTTCGGCCTGCTGTCCCAGCGCATCGGGCGGCGGCGGTTCTACATCGGCTACGGCCTGTCGGTGCTGGTGGTGGGCGCCGGTTCGTACTCGCTGCTGATGGTCTCAGGCGGTGGCCTCGGCGCGGCGCTCGGCTGGGGCATCCTGATCGGCATCTTCACCGTCGGCACGTTCGGCCCGATCGCCGCGTACCTGACCGAGCGGTTCCCGGCGAGCATCCGGTCCACCGGGTACGGCGTCGGCTACAGCCTCGCGCTCATCGCGCCGGCGTTCTATCAGTTCTACCTGCGGCAGTTCGACGGCGTCGTCTCGGCTCACCTCGCCCCGGCCATCCTGATCGCGCTCGCCGGCGTGCTGATCAGCCTCGGCGGCTTCCTCGGCCCGGAGACCAAGGACGTCGACATGGCGGAGGACGACACGATCCCGGCGTTGTCGTGACCGACCGGGCGGCGACGGTCGGTGGCCTGGTCACCGCCAATCCGGTGTGGGTCGGCTCGTCCGAGCTGACCATGACGCTCGACGGGCTGATCACCTGCGTCGACGCGGGCGCCGGCGCGGTGGTGGCGAAGTCGGTCAACGAGAACGCCGCCGCCCGGCGACAGCTGGACATCGCGGACTACGCCTTCGTCTCCGCCGACGGCCGGGTACGGGCCGCCGGCGGCGCGCGGCGCGGGGACGGCCTGCTGAACCGGTCCGGGCTCGCCCAGGTGGACCTGGACGACTGGCTCGCGGTCCTGGACGCCGGCGCCGAGGAGGT
>NZ_JBHLZP010000143.1:0-16872 GCF_042429965.1 Actinoallomurus acaciae | reverse complement strand
GGGGCTCGCGGCTCCGGCGGCGGCCGGCGTACGGGTTCCGGCGGCGGCGCCCGCGGCGGGAACGGCGGCGGCTGCCAGGTCAACGCGGTGCAGCTCGCCTCGGCGAGTGTCACCCAGGCCGAGGTCAAGGAGCGCGAGGCGGAACGCACGCTCGCCGCCACGAGCCTCACCGCGCCGATCGACGGCACGATCCTGTCGGTCGGCGGCACGGTCGGCGGTCAGGTGAGCGGCCAGAGCCGCACCGGCTTCATCACCCTCGGCGACCTGGACGACCTGCAGGTCCAGGCGATGTTCCCCCTCAGCGAGGTCAACCAGCTGAAGCTCGGCCAGTCGGCCGAGATCACCCTCGCGATGAGCCCGGGCCGCACCTACCGCGGCACGGTCACGCGCATCGACCCCGCCGCGACGACCGACGGCGACCGGGCGCTGTTCGGCGTGATGATCTCCCTGGACGACACGCCGCCCGAGGGCCTGCGCACGGGCATGAGCGCCACCGTGGAGGTGGTGACCGCCCAGGCGGAGAGCACGCTGTACGTGCCGGCCGGCGCGGTCCACCCGAAGTCGAACGGCCAGGCCACGGTCCTGGTCCGCCGGAACGGCCGCACGACGGTCCGCACCGTGCGCACGGGCGTCCACAGCGACCGCTACATCGCCATCACGTCGGGCCTGAGCGCCGGCGACCACGTCGTCGTGTCGTCCGGAACGGACGCGGACGGCTTCCCCAGCCCCACCTTCCCGGGCGGCTGACCCCCGCGACACGCGTACGGCCCGAGCCGGCTGGTCCGGCTCGGGCCGTCGGAACAGGTACGGATGTCTCCCCCACCGTCGCCGGACCTGCGAACGGCCCGAGCCGGTCGATCGGGCTCGGGCCGTCTGGAGAGGCCACGCGGTGCTCCACGGGCGTGAGGGGCACCCCGGGCCTCTCGGTCAGGTGCCGCCGTTGGACGTCAGCGTCACGTTCGCCGTGTGCTTCTCGCCGTTGCGCAGGTACGTCAGGGCGATCTTGTCGCCCGGGTTGTGGCCGCGGATCGCCGCGGACAGGTCGTCGGCGCCGTCGATCGCCTTGCCGTCCACCTGGGTGACGATGTCCCCCTCCTTCAGGCCGGACGAGGCGGCCGGGGTGCCGCTCTGCACGGATGCCACCAGGGCGCCCTGCTGGTCGCCCTCCGCGTCGGACAGGGTCACGCCCAGGTACGCGTGCGTGGCCTTGCCGGTCTTGATGAGCTGGTCGGCGACCTGCTTGGCCGTGTCGATCGGGATGGCGAAGCCGACGCCGATGTTGCCGTTGCTGCTGCCCGACGTGGCGATCGCGGTGTTGATGCCGATGACCTGGCCGGAGGCGTTCACCAGCGGGCCACCCGAGTTGCCCGGGTTGATCGCGGCGTCCGTCTGGATGGCGTCGCCGATCGCGGTGCCGCCCGAGCTGTTCTGCTGGCCCTGGTTCTGACCACCGCCGCCGAACGGGAAGCCCGGCTGCTGTTGCTGCTCTTCTCCGCTCTCGGTGAGCGTACGGTGCAGGGCGCTGACGATGCCGGACGTCACCGAGCCCTCCAGTCCGAGCGGGCTGCCGATCGCCACCACCGGGTCGCCGACCTGCAACTGGTCGCTGTTGCCGAACGTCACCGGCTTGAGCCCGGACATCCCCGCCGCCTTGATCACCGCGAGGTCGGTCGCCGGGTCGGTGCCGACGATCTGGGCCGAGGCCTTCTTGCCGTCGTTGAACTTCACCGAGATCTGGCCGCCGCCCGAGGCGTCCGCGACCACGTGGTTGTTGGTGAGGATCACACCGTCGGACCGGATGATGACGCCGGTGCCCTCGTCCTGACCCTGCTGGGTCGTCACGGTGATCGACACGGTGCTCGGCTGCACCGCCTGGGCGATCGCCGCGACGCCGGTGGCCGACTTGCTGGACGCGGCCTTCACGGCGGTCGGGCTGGCGTACGTGGTGCCGCTGCCGCCGATCACCGCCGCCACGGCGCCTCCGGCGAGACCGCCGCCGAGGATCAGCGCCAGGGCGAGACCACCGGCCGCGACCTTACGCTTCGTCGTCCACCACGGGTGGCCGCCGGGCCCCGGGCCGTACGCCGGGCCGGGGCCGTACCCCTGCTCGCCGAACGCCGCCTGGCCGTAGGGCCGCTCGTGCGGGCCGGGCTGCCCCGGCGCCGACTGACCAGGAACCTGCTGACCGTAGGCCTGCTCGCCGTAGCCGGGCTGACCGTACGGCTGCCCGCCGTAGGCCTGCTGACCGTGCTCCTGCTGACCGGGGCCGCCGGGCTGTCCCTGCGGCGTCGGGACCGGTCCGGTCTCGTCGTCGGCCGGCGTCCGCGGGGCCGGAGGCGGTGGCCAGGCCTGCACGTACGTCGACGGCGGCGACTCTACCGGGGAGGTGTCCGTCTCCGGTTCCGGGTCCCGTGGCGCCTCTCCGCGCGGCTCTTCCTCGTGACCGCCGGTCGGCTGCTCGTGGGTCTCCATCGCTCACTCCCCAAGATCCCTCAATCTGGTGATACTCAGAGGATCGCCAACGGGACTGGAGTCACGCTGAGACGCACCTGAATGTTGCCGCAATAAGGGCTGTGTTAAGACCGGGCAAGTCCTAAAGAGGCGCCGACTCCACCGCGTCGGTCTCGACCGCGTCCGGGTCGAGAGGCAGGGTGACGCGGAAGGTCGCGCCCTTGCCGGGCGCGGTCTCCACCGAGACCGTGCCGCCGTGGGCCTCGACCAGCCCGGCCACGATCGCCAGGCCGAGCCCGGTGCCGCCGCGGCTGCGCGCCGGGTCGGCGCGGTAGAACCGCTCGAACACGCGCTTCGCCTGTTCGGTCGGCATGCCCGGACCGCTGTCGACGACCTCCAGCACGGCCGCCGGAGAGTCCTCCAGCGCCCCGGACCGGATGACCACCTCGACGGGCGTGCCGGACGGCGTGTGCCGCAGCGCGTTGCTCACGAGGTTGCCGATCACCTGCCGGAGACGCACCTCGTCGCCGGTCACGATGAAGGCCGAGCCGCTGCGCACCGACAGCGTGATCTCTCGCGAGCCGTCCACCACCCGCGCGTCGTGCACGGCGTCGGCGGCCAGCGCGAGAAGGTCGACCGGCTTGCGCGCCAGCGGGCGCTGCTGGTCGAGCCGGGCCAGCAGCAGCAGGTCATCGACCAGGATGCCCATTCGCGCCGCCTCGTCCTCGACCCGGCCGATCAGCCGGTCCAGCTCGTCCGGCGGGACGTCGGAACGCTGCCGGTAGTACTCCGCGAAGCCCCGGATCACCGCCAGCGGCGTCCGCAGCTCATGGCTGGCGTCGGCGATGAAGCGGCGCATCCGCTCCTCCGACTCGCGGGCGGTCGCCTCCGACTTCGCCTGGGCGCGGAACGCCGTCTCGATCTGGGACAGCATGCCGTTGAGCGCGTTGCCGAGCCGGCCGACCTCCGTGTGCGGGTCGGCGTCGGGCACGCGGCGCGACAGGTCGCCCGCCGCGATGGCCTCGGCGGTGTGCTCGATGTGCACCAGCGGGCGCAGGCTGGCGCGGACGATCGCGATGCCGAGGCCCATGACGAGCACCAGCACGATGCTGCCGACGACGATCTCCACGCCGACGAGGCGGCCGGTCGTGCGCGCGACGTCGCGCAGGTCCGCGGCGACCACCACGTAGCCGCCGGCGATGGGCTCGATGTGGACGCGCCAGTGGACGTCGCCGGACACCGCTCCGACGGTGACGGCCTGCTCGGCGTGCGCGGTCAGCCAGCCGGCATCCTGCGGGACGGCGGGATCGGGCACGGAGTCACGCCAGATCGATCCGCCCGAGTCGGCCACGATCTTGCCGGTCACGTCGCGTACCTGGACGACGAACTGCCCGGTCACCGGCACCTTCGTCTGGACCGGTCCGGGCTGACTGATCACCCGGGCCGTCACGCGGGCGAAGCCGGTGAGCTGCCGGTCGGTCTTGTCCAGCAGGTAGCCGCGCATCGCCGAGACGCTCGCCACGCTCACCGCGACCAGCGCGAGGGCGACGAGCGCCAGCGACGCGGCGATGAGCTTGACCCGCAGCGGGGTCCGCCCGGACAGGCGGGTCAGCCACGGTGGCATTACTGCTCCGGTGGCAGGCGCAGGACGTAGCCGACTCCGCGCAGGGTGTGGATCAGGCGGGGCCCGAGTTTGTCGAGCTTGCGGCGGAGCACCGAGACGTAGGACTCGACGATCCCGGTGTCGCCGCGGAAGTCGTAGTCCCACACGTGGTCCAGGATCTGTGCCTTGGACAGCACGCGGTTGGCGTTGGTCATGAAGTAGCGCAGCAGCTTGAACTCGGTCGGCGAGAGCTGGATGGGCTTGCCGGCCCGCCAGACCTCGTGGCTCTCCTCGTCCAGTTCGAGGTCGGCGAAGCTCAGCCGCGGCGGCGCCTCGGCCGGGCCGCCCTGGGCGCGGCGGAGCACGGCGCGGATGCGGGCGATGACCTCTTCGAGGCTGAACGGCTTGGTCACGTAGTCGTCGCCGCCGAGGGTCAGCCCCCGGATCTTGTCCTGGGTGGCGTCCCTCGCGGTGAGGAACAGCACCGGGATGTGCGCCCCGCCACCGCGCAGTCTGCGGATGACGTCGAACCCGTCCATGTCCGGCAGCATGACGTCGAGCACGATGAGGTCGGGGCGACGCTGCAGGGCCACCTGCACCGCGTCACTGCCGCCGGTCGCGGTGACGACCTCGAAGCCCGCGTAGCGGAGGCTGCCGGACAGGAGTTCCAGGATGTTGGGCTCGTCCTCGACAACGAGCAGGCGCGCTTCACTCACGGTGTCCATCCTGGCCTGCGGAGTTGAGTACTACCTGAACGGGCCCTGACGAAGGACTGGAGGAACACGTCTGGGCTCCTGGGTGTTGACGGACATCACGGGCGCACGGCCACCAAGGCGACACGCCGTGCGCCTCCAGGTCACACCGACCTGATCTGGCCGCTATAGATGTACTTTGCACATATATACTTTGCGCGGGGATAAGGCCTCCCCCGCCCGGGGGATCGCCGGCGGAGGGGGCCTCATGCTGACCAGGGCACGCGGGGAATGAGCCGGCTCGCACCGGCCCCACCGGTCTCGACGCCGGAGGCGAAGGTCCGCCCACGCTGGTGGCGCGAGGTCGCCCTGCTCGGCGCGATGTACCTGTTGTACGACGGGGTACGCCTGCTCGTCTCCGCCGGCCACGGTGAGGCCTTCACCAACGCGCATCGCGTGCTGGACCTGGAGCGCACGCTGCACATCGCGGACGAGACCGGCATCAACCACGCCGCCTCGGCGATCCCGGAGTTCGGCGTACCGCTGTCCTACGCGTACGCCGTGCTGCACTACGTGGTGACGCCGGTGGTGCTGGTGTGGCTGTGGCGCCGCCGGCCCCGCGCCTACCGCGGCGCGCGTACGGCGCTGGTGATCGCGACGCTCATCGGGCTGCTCGGGTTCTGGTTCTTTCCCACCGCCCCGCCGCGGATGCTGCCCGGGTTCGTCGACACGCTCGCCAGGTATCACGACTGGGGCTGGTGGGGCGACGCGGCCAGCGCGCCCCGGGGCCTGGCCGGCCTGACGAACGAGTTCGCGGCGATGCCGTCGCTGCACGTCGGCTGGGCCGCCTGGTGCGGCTGGCAGATCGCGCGCAACGCCGGATGGCGCTGGCTGCGGGTGCTCGGCGCCCTCTATCCGGTGTTCATGTTCGTCGTCGTGGTCGGCACCGCCAACCACTACATCGCGGACGCCCTCGCCGGCCTGCTGGTGATCGCCATCGGGGCGCTGCTCGCCCGTCTGCGCGAGCGGCGCCGCGTCAGGCGTCCGGCTGATCGGCCTCGGAGCGCGGCTCGGCCTTCTTCTTGACGCCGGCGGGCGCCTTCTCCGCCTCGTCGCCGGAGTCCCGGCCGGCCTGGCGGCGCTCCCACTCGGCCTGGCGCAGGTCCTCCTCGCTCGGGGCCTCGATGCGCGCGATTCGCTTGTTCATGGAGCGGATCAGGAAGAAGAGCGTCACGCCCAGCGCCGCGACGATGAGGAACGCGCCGACGCCAGGCGTCACCTGGTCTTCGTTGACCGCGAGAACCATCATGGCAGGCATACCTTCTCCTGGACCTCGTGAACGCCGGCGAACAGATCGTCCTCCGGCAGTTCGGTGTCCACCAGGGAACGCGCCAAATGGTAGTCCTCGGTCGGCCATGCCTTGCGCCGGAGGTCGGTCGGGCAGGCGAAGAAGGGGCCGCCCGGGTCGATCTGCGTGGCGTGGGCGATCAGCGCCTGGTCGCGTACGTCGAAGTAGTCCGCGCACGGAACCTTGGTGGTGATCTCCCACTTCAGCGGCCGGTCCTGCCAGCGCTGGAGCATCTCCTCGTACGGCGAATCGAGGCCGGCGTCGAGCATCGCCTTGTGCTCGGCCAGGTAGCGCTCCTGGTGGAAGGTCATGTGGTAGTAGAGCTTGAGCGGCTGCCACGGCTCGCCGGTGCCGGGGTAGCGGTCGGGGTCGCCCGCCGCGTCGAACGCCTCCACCGAGACCTTGTGGGTCATGATGTGGTCGGGGTGGGGGTAACCGCCGTTCTCGTCGTAGGTCAGCATGACGTGCGGGCGGAACTCCCGTACGGCGCGGACGAGCGGCTCGGCGGCCACCTCGATCGGCTGCAGGCCGAAGCAGCCCTCCGGCAGCGGCGGCAGCGGGTCGCCCTCCGGCAGCCCCGAGTCGACGAAGCCGAGCCACCGCTGGTCGACGCCGAGGATCTCACGGGCCCTGGCCATCTCCTCCATGCGCACCGCGGCGAGGTTCTCTTTGATCTCCGGACGGTCCATCGCCGGGTTGAGGATGTCGCCGCGCTCGCCTCCGGTGCAGGTCACCACCAGGACCTGTACGCCTTCGGCGGCATAGCGCGCCATGGTCGCCGCACCCTTGCTGGACTCGTCGTCCGGATGGGCGTGCACCGCCATCAGGCGCAGCGGTTCGCGACACGTCGAGGTCTCGGACAACTCAGGCTCCCCGTGAGCGTAAGGTCGTATTCATCCGATGCGGGACCGGACGTCCGGCGACCGCATCGCAAGCATGATTCTCCCTGAGAACAACACCGCCCCGCACGGAGATTCCCATGAGTTCGACCGGCACCACCACCAGGCGCAACTGGGTGGCCTATTCGGTCATCGGGGTGTTCGTCGCGATCTGCGCCGCCGGCTGGGCCATCATCATGGCGCACACGGAGGGGACTCCGGGGATCACGCCGCAGATCGTCTCCTGGCAGGCGGCCGACCGGTCGGTCCGCGTGCATTACCAGATCGCCAAGTCCAAGGGCGACGACGTGCGCTGCGCGCTCATCGCGTACGACACCGATCACGCGGAAGTGGGGCGGATGGAGGTGACCGTGCCGACCGGAACCGGCGACGTCGATCGCCGCCAGCAGCTTCCGACGACGTCCCGCGCCACCGCGGTTGACGTTCAGGGGTGCCGCAGAGGTTAATACCGGCTCTCCTATGGGGAACAAACAAGAGCGTCATAACGACACAAAGCTCTCTTGCGCTGGCTACTTCACGTTTGAATGCCGGTAGCCTTGAGAGTTCTACGGCCGCACTTCACGTGGATGAGGAGTACCCGTGACCGAGACCCGCGATGCCAACGTCACCTGGCTTACCCAGGAGGCGTACGACCGGCTCAAGCACGAGCTGGACTACCTCACGGGCGAAGGCCGGATCGAGATCGCCGCAAAGATCGAGGCCGCCCGCGAGGAAGGTGACCTCCGCGAGAACGGCGGTTACCACGCGGCAAAGGAAGAGCAGGGCAAGCAGGAGGGCCGCGTCCTCCAGCTTCAGCAGATCCTGCAGAACGCGCGCGTCGGCGAGGCGCCGCGCGCGGAGGGCGTGGTCGGTCCCGGAATGACGGTGACCATCCAGTTCGTGGGCGACGACGAGGAGGTCACGTTCCTGCTGGCCTCGCGCGAGGAGAGTGGCGCCCCGATCGACGTCTACTCCCCCAAGTCGCCCCTCGGCGCCGCCATCAACGGCAAGAAGGTCGGCGAGAAGGCCAAGTACACGCTGCCCAACGGCAGGAGCATGTCCGTCGAGATTCTCGACGCCACGCCGTACGGCGGCTCCTGAGCCTTTCGCCTCACTGACGCACGGCCGCGTGCACCAGCGGCAGGGTCCGCTGGTGCACGGGGGTCGCCAATGCGATCACGGTCGAGGTCCGCTGCACGCCCTCCACACCGACGATCAGGTCGATGACGCGCTGCAGGTCCTGATTTCCGCGTCCGACGATGCGGCACAGCATGTCGCCCACGCCGGTGATCGTGTGCACCTCGATCACCTCGGGAATGGCGGCCAGCCGTGCCGCGACGGAGTCATGCCCGCCCACCTGCCGGATCTCCAGCGTCACGAACGCCGTGACCTGGTAGCCGAGGGCGGCCGGGTCGACCTCGGGGCCGAACCCCCGGATGACGCCGCGCTCCTGTAGCCGGTCCAGACGTGCCTGCACGGTGCCGCGTGCGACGCCGAGCCGGCGCGAGCACTCCAGCACGCCCATACGAGGCTCGTCGGCCAGCAGCGCGATCAACCGCGCGTCGAGTTCGTCGATCATGGGATCCTTAACTGTGGGCAGCCTGTACAGATTTCCGGGTGTTCCCCGATTCAGGGTGTACAGGTTGCCCAGACATTTCAAGTGCTCTTGCGCAACCTGCGGACGGGATCGACATTGTGGGTGTCGAGCTGTCGTTCACCCGCCGCGTGAGGAGCACCATGACGACCGCAGCCAACGAACACGTCGCGACCGACGCCCGCGCGGCGGATGCCTTCCCGGTCAAGGGCATGGACGCCGTCGTGTTCGCCGTGGGCAACGCCAAGCAGGCCGCGCACTACTACTCCACCGCGTTCGGCATGCGTTGCGTCGCGTACAAGGGGCCGGAGACCGGCAGCCGGGACGAGGCCGCGTACGTCCTCGAGTCGGGCGGCGCGCGGTTCGTGCTCAAGGGCGCCGTGCGCGCCGGCACCGACCTGGGCCGCCACGTCGCCGAGCACGGTGACGGAGCGATCGACCTGGCCATCGAGGTGCCGGACGCGACCGCCGCGTACGAGCACGCCGTCGCCCAGGGCGCGACCGGCCTGGAGAAGCCGCACGTTCTGGAGGACGAGCACGGCCGGGTCGTGGTCGCCGCCATCGCCACCTACGGCGAGACCCGCCACTCCCTGGTCGAGCGGACCGGCTACTCCGGTCCGTACCTGCCCGGGTACGTCGCCGCCGACCCGATCGTCGCCCCCGCCGACCGGCGCTTCTTCCAGGCGATCGACCACTGCGTGGGCAACGTCGAGCTCGGCCGGATGGACGAGTGGGTGGAGTTCTACAAGCGCGTCATGGGCTTCACGAACATGAAGGAGTTCATCGGCGACGACATCGCCACGGAGTACTCCGCGCTGATGTCCAAGGTCGTCGCCGACGGCCGCGGCAAGGTCAAGTTCCCGCTCAACGAGCCGGCGATCGCCAAGAAGAAGTCCCAGATCGACGAGTACCTGGAGTTCTACGGCGGGCCGGGCATGCAGCACATCGCCCTGGCGACGAACGACATCCTCTACTCCGTCGACGCGATGCGCGCCGCCGGCCTGGAGTTCCTCACGACGCCCGACTCCTACTACCAGGACGCGGAGCTGCGCGAGCGCATCGGTGAGGTGCGTGTGCCGATCGAGGAACTGCGCGAGCGCGGCATCCTGGTCGACCGCGACGAGGACGGCTACCTGCTGCAGATCTTCACCAAGCCGGTGCAGGACCGCCCGACGGTCTTCTTCGAACTGATCGAGCGGCACGGGTCACTCGGCTTCGGCAAGGGCAACTTCAAGGCCCTGTTCGAGGCGATCGAGCGGGAACAGGAACGCCGCGGCAACCTTTGAGCCGTCCGGTCCCAGCAGCCTCTCCCGGCGCGCTACGCCCGCTATGCCCGGTCCGTACGCGCGCCGGGCCGGTTTCCCCCCGTCGATTTGGCGTTTGGGCCTCTGACCAGCCACTCTTGACCGATGAGAGCCCGCCGGATCGTCGCGAGCGCCCTCCTGCCCCTGGCCCTGGCGGCCTGCGCGGCGGGCAACGCCCGTGTCCCCGCGCAGCAGGTCGCGCCCGCGGCACCCGGCGCCGCGAGCGTCGGCGACTCCGTCGTGCCCGGCAGCGGCAACGGCGGCTACGACGTCCAGCACTACGACCTCGACCTGAAGATCACCCCGCAGGCGCATCCGGCGGTCGCCGGCACGACGACGATCACCGCGACCGCCACGCAGGCGCTGAGCCGGTTCGACCTCGACCTCACCGGGCTCGACGTCACCAAGGTCACGATCGGCGGGGTGTCCGCGGCGCACGGCCGCGTGCCCGGCAAGCTGGTCGTCACTCCCCCGAAGCCGATCGCCAAGGGCGGCTCGTTCACGGTGGCCGTCACCTACTCCGGTGATCCCAAGGCGGTCGATGACCACCTGCTCGGCCGGTACGGCTGGATCCGTACCGGCGACGGCGTGTTCACCGGAGACGAGCCCGACGGGGCGCACAGCTGGTTTCCCGGCAACGACCACCCGAGCGACAAGGCGACGTTCGGGTTCCGCATCACCGTGCCGCGCGGCCTGACCGCGGTGGCCAACGGCGAGCTCGCCGGTACCACCACGTCCGGTGACGCGGTGACCTACACGTGGCGCGAGCGCGATCCGATGGCGACCTACCTCGCGATGGTCGACGTCGGCCGGTTCAAGGTGCGCAGCGGGCACACGCCGGGCGGGGTTCCGGTCTACGTCGCCGCCGACTCGTCCGTCGACCAGGCCGGCCTGGACTCCCTGTACGCCGACACGGTGAAGATCACCGACGCCTGGGCCAAGCTCTTCGGCCCGTACCCCTTCACCTCGACCGGCGGGGTGGTCGACAACGCTCCGGTGCAGTTCGCCCTGGAGACCCAGACCAGGCCGGAGTACATCGCGGGCATGGCCGCGATGCCCACCGTGGTCGCGCACGAGCTGTCCCACCAGTGGTTCGGCGACAGCGTCTCGGTGACGCGGTGGAGCGACATGTGGCTCAACGAGGGGTTCGCGACGTACGCCGAGTGGATGTGGGGCGAGCGGGAGAACCCCGCCGACACGGTCCAGAGCCAGTTCGACAGCCGGTACGCCCAGGCGGGCTCCGACCTGTGGAACATCCCACCGGCCGCCCCCGGCCGCACCGCGCTGTTCGGCCGTTCGGTCTACGACCGCGGCGCGATGGCGCTGCACGCGTTGCGCAAGAAGGTGGGTGACCAGCGGTTCTTCGCGATCCTGCGCGCCTGGACCACCGAGCACCGGCACGGCAACGCCACCACCGCGCAGTTCACCGCGCTCGCCCAGCGGGTCTCCGGCATGGATCTGCGCCATCTGTTCCAGGTGTGGCTGTACGACCGAGGGCGACCGGCGAACTGGTAGCCGGAGGAGACGCCGCACCGACACGGATCTTGCAGCAGGGCATTCGGCCGAGCATGCTTCCCCTTGCATGTTCAGGCGCGCATGCGCTTTGACGACGGGAGAGTTCGCATGGCGAGGACCACCTCGCGAGTGCTGTCGATCGCCGCCACACTGGCGGCGATCGGTCTGCTCGCTCCCACGGTGACCGCGTACGCCGGTCACCGTGCCTACACGCCGGGTCTGCCCGGCGCCGGCGACCGCTACTTCCCCGACATGGGGAACGGCGGCTATGACGCCCAGCACTACTCTCTCGGCCTGAAGTACGACCCGGGTACCAAGGCCATCAACGCCACCGCGAAGATCACCGCGCGGGCCACCCAGAACCTCTCGCGGTTCGACTTCGACTTCCTCGGCCCGCTGAAGATCAGCAAGCTCACCGTCGACGGGCGGACGGCCTCCTACACCCGCACCGGCGCCCAGGAGCTGGTGATCACCCCGGCCCGCGGCGTGCCGCAGGGCCGGGTCTTCACCGTCGACGTCGCGTACTCCGGCGTGCCACAGTCGATCAACGATCCGGCGCTGGGCCTCTCCGGCTGGATCGCCACCCATGACGGCGCGGTCGCGCTGTCGCAGCCGTTCGGGTCGGCGACCTGGTACCCGGTCAACGACACGACGCACGACAAGGCGACCTACGACTTCACCGTCACGGTGCCGAAGGGCCTGAAGGTGCTGGCCAACGGCGACCCCGCGGGCGAGCACACGCAGGGCGCGAACACCACCTTCCGCTGGGTCGACCGGCAGCCCACCGCGAGCGAGCTCGTGCTGATGGCGATCGGGCACTTCGACGTCCGCGACACGCGCACCGCGACCGGCCTGCGGAACATCACGGCCGTCGACCCGTCCTCGGTGCCGGCCGGCAACACGACGGCGGCCGACGACTTCAACAAGGCGACCGCCGACGTCATCGACTGGGAACAGAAGATCTACGGGCGCTTCCCGTTCTCCACGACCGGCGGCATCAACGTGCTCGCGCCGAACGTCGGCTACTCCCTGGAGACCCAGACCCGGCCGGTGTACGCCCGGCGCGCGGCCGGCGCCCTGCCGTCGGCCACGCTGCTCGCGCACGAGCTCGGCCACCAGTGGTTCGGCGACTCGGTGACGCCGTACGTCTGGCAGCACATCTGGCTGAACGAGGGCTTCGCGACCTACACCGAGTGGCTGTACGACGAGCAGCACGGCGGTGAGACGGCGCAGCAGCACTTCGACGACGCGTACAAGTCCTCCTCCACCGACTGGAGCGGGAAGGTGGCCGACCCGGGCCGCGACCACATCTTCGACGACCTGGTCTACACGCGCGCCGCGATGACCCTGCACCAGCTGCGCGGGGCGATCGGCGACAGGGCGTTCTTCGCCCTGGTCAAGGCGTGGCCGGCCCAGCACCGGTACGGCAACGACACGACCGCGGAGTTCACCGCCTTCGCCCAGCGGTACACCCACAAGGACCTGCGTCCGCTGTTCCAGAAGTGGCTGTACACCGCGGGCAAGCCCGCGCTGTAGGCGTTCCGGCCGAACGTCCCCGGACCCGAGCGTGCGGGCCCGGGGACGTTCGTCTTTCCCGGCCGCGACATCAGCGGGCGTGGTCGGGGGAAGACTGAGGGTGACCACCACTGGGGATGGGTTTGGGGGAACTCATGGCCACATGCGAAGTTTGTGGGAATGACTACGGCATGTCGTTCGAGGTGCACGCGCAGGGCGCGGTGCACGTCTTCGACTCGTTCGAGTGCGCGATCCAGCGCATGGCCCCGGTCTGCGAGCACTGCCAGTGCCGCATCGTGGGCCACGGCGTCGAGGCGGGCGACCGCTTCTTCTGCTGCGCCCACTGCGCCCGCGAGTCGGGCGTGCGCGAGCTGGTCGACCACGCCTAGGACGATGACCCCGCCCCGGTGCGGCGGGCGTGCGACGCGGCCTTGACGGAGGGCCATTCGGCGGCGAGCGTCTGACATGCACGAATTTCCCGAACGAACTGGAACGATCACGCTACATTCGCCGGATGTCCCTCGTGTCTCGACGTCACGTTCTCGTCGCGGGAACGGCGGCGGTCGCCGCCGCGGGCTGTGCCTATCCGCTGGTGCAGGCGGACGTTCTTCCGGGGCGTTACCGGCTGGCTCCCTATCTCGGGAAATGCGGCTCCATGCCCCCGCTGCCCAAGGTGACGCCCGGGCCCGTACGCGAACTGCGTTTCTCCGCGGGAGGGCGGCCGACGAGAGCCGTGGTCGGTTTTCCGCCCGGTGCGGCGAAACACCTCCCGGTGGTGGTGATGCTGCACGGCTCGAACGGAAACGCGCGGACGCCCTTCGACGTCTACGGCGTCCAGTACCACCTCGCCGCCGCCGTCCAGAGCGGGGTCCCGCCGTTCGCCGTCGCCGCCATCGACGACTGGGCCGACGCCTCCGGCGACCCGTCGCCGGTGATCACCGAGTCTCTGGTGCCCTTCCTGCACGACCAGGGACTCTCCACCGGACGCATCGGGCTGCTCGGCTGGTCGATCGGCGGCCGCGGCGTGCTGGCCCTCGCGTCCGCGCTGGGCCCCGATCGCGTCGCCGTGGTGGTCGCGACCTCACCCGCCCTGTCCCGCGATGACGCCGTCGCGTTCTCCCGGTCGGTCGCGCGGATACCGGTCTCGGTGACCTGCGGCCGGGACGACGCGCTCTCGATCCCGGCCAAGACCTTGCTGGACCGGCTCCGCGCCGCCAGGGCCGCCGACGTCACCGGCGGAATCTACGCCGGATGCCACGACTCGGTGTTCCGCCGCCGCATGCTTCCGGCGCAGATCCCCTTCCTGGGCCGGCATCTCGTCTGAGCGAGGGCCCCACGCGAACGCGAGAACAGAGATCACCAGCCCGGCGGCGGCTCAGCTGAAGCTGAGGGTGTAGCCCTCCTTGCGGAGCCGGCCGAGCACCTCGTCGCAGTGTTCCGGACCCCGCGTCTCCAGGTGCAGCAGCACCTCCGCCTCGTCGACGTTGAGCCGGGCGGCCACCCGCTCGTGCACGACGTCGAGGACGTTGACCTCCATCTCGGCCAGTTCGGACAGCAGGTCCACCAGCGCGCCCGGGTGGTCGCGCAGCCGGGCGCGGAACACCAGGTAGCGGCCGGCCGACGCCAGCCCGTGGCGGAGCACCTTCGACAGCAGCAGCGGGTCGATGTTGCCGCCGGACAGGACCGTGACGACCGGGGCCTCGAACTCCTGCGGCCGGTCCAGCAGCGCGGCGACGCCGACCGCGCCGGCCGGCTCGACGACCTGCTTGGACCGCTCGAGGCAGTTGACCATCGCCGCGGACAGCGACTCCTCCGAGACCGTCACCACCGAGTCGACGAGCTTGGAGACCATCTCGAAGGTGAGGTCGCCGGGGCGGCCGACGGAGATCCCGTCGGCCATGGTCGCGGCGGGTTCGACCATGACGGGGCGGCCGGCGGCGAGCGAGGGCGGGAAGGCCGCGGCGCGCTCGGCCTGCACGCCGACCACGTGGACGTCCGGGCGTACCGCCTTGACGGCGGCCGCGATCCCGGAGATCAGCCCGCCGCCCCCGACGCCCACGAGGACGGTGCGGACGTCGGGGCACTGTTCGAGGATCTCCAGGCCGAGCGTGCCCTGGCCCGCGACGACGTCGGGGTGGTCGAACGGGTGGATGAAGACCGCGCCGGTCTGCTCGGCGTAGGCGTTCGCGGCGGCGAGACAGGCGTCCACGCCGCCCCGCTCGAACACGACCTCGGCCCCGTACGCGCGGGTGGCCACGACCTTGGGCAGCGGAGCGCCGGCCGGCATGTAGACGACCGCCTTGCAGCCGAGCAGCTTGGCGGCGAGCGCCACGCCCTGCGCGTGGTTGCCTGCGCTCGCCGCGACGACGCCCCGTGACCGTTCCTCCTCGGTGAGACGCGCGATCCGCACGTACGCGCCGCGGGACTTGAAGGACCCGGCGCGCTGGAGGTTCTCACACTTCAGGTGAACGGGGCCGCCGATCGTCGCCGACAGTGACCGGGATTCGAGGATCGGCGTGGTGACGGTGACGTCCCGCAGCAGCTCGCGGGCCGCGCGGATGTCATCGATGCCGACAGCGGCACTCATGTTGCAGAGTTAACCACGGCCGCATCGCGGATGCTCGCCTCGCAGGTGGGCGCGGCCGCGACGAGATCATCGCGGCTCCTTCTCGTACGGGCTCGGCACCGGGAAGTAGGCGTCGAGGAACCAGCTCATGAGCTCGAGCTGCCGCGCCTGCGTCACCGCGTCGGAGTCGGTGTCGTTCAGGCAGAACACGTCGAACCGCCGCAGCGACAGCATCCGGCGCAGCCGGTACGGCGTCTCGCGGGCGGCCAGGTCGGTGTAGGAGTAGTTGATGTGCCCCGGCGCGGCGCGTCCGGTGAGGAAGGCGTAGTAGTGGTGCAGCGACGAGGGGATCGCGATGTCGGCGGGGTGGCGGAACTGGTGCCGCGCCGTCTCGGCGGCCTCCCTGGCGAACCGCTCCTCGATCTCGGCGAGCACGCTGCGCCGCAGGGCGTACGGCACGTGCTTCATCTTCTGGGTGAGCACCGGCCCGAAGGCCTCCTCGATCAGTCGCCGGTTGTTCTTGCCGGCGGCCAGTACCGGCAGGTCCGCCACGGACCGGTCGCCGAGCGCCACCTGCGCCTTGGAGGTGAAGAACCGGCTGACGCCGTTGGCCTGGAAGAACTGCGCGGGCCGCACCGGACGCCCCAGGAAGAAGTCGTCGTTGAAGTACAGGAAGTGCTCGGCCAGCCCGTCGATGTGGTGGAGCTGCGACTCGATCGCGTGCGAGTTGAACGTCGGCAGCACGCCCCGGTCGCCGAAGATGTCGCGATGGTCGACCACCGTCACCTTCGGATGGTCTGCGTCCAGCCAGGGCGGCACCTGGCCGTCCGTCACGATCCAGATGTGGCGGACCCACGGTGCGTACGCCGCGACGCCGCGCAGGGAGTACCGCAGCTCGTCGCGGCTGATGTAGCGGGCGTCGTTGGCCGCCTGCCGGTTGAGCCGCGCGACGCCGACCGCCTCGAGCGCCGTGTCGCGCCGGGCCCGCCACACCTCGTCCGAGCCGTCCACCCACGTGTAGACGACGTCGATGGGGAAGGCCACGTCCTCCACCAGCCGGGCGGTGAACTCGGGCCGCGTCGGATAGTCCCCGTACGGCTCGCCGTACGGGGACAGGTGGGTCAGGCACGCCTCGGGGACCCGCACGGTGCGCCCGTCCGCCGGGACGCGCTCGGTGACGCGGTTGGGCCGCGGCGCGACCAGGTCGTCCTCCTCACGGGTCCAGAACTCCACCGCGCAGCCGTGCTCCTCACCGAGCACGAGCCGTCCGTCCGGGGTGCTGTAGTAACGGACGATCCGCAGGACCGGCGCCCCGGCGACGCTCCGCCACGCCCGGGCGCCGAACCGGTGGCGACCGTCGTCGCCCACGTACGCTCCGGCCTCCGCGCAGGCGCCGGCCAGCGCGC
>NZ_JBHLZP010000142.1:0-16961 GCF_042429965.1 Actinoallomurus acaciae | reverse complement strand
GGTCGATCGTGCGGCGCAGCCGCACGTACCGGATGAACCCCTCGTGGTCGAGGCTGTGCCGCACCGCGTCGGTGTACTCGGTGAACGCCGGGTACCCGTCGTACGCGAGCACCGTGTAGGCGTTCGCCGCGACCCGGTACGTCGCGTGCGGGTCGATCGGCGTTCCGTCGATCAGCAGGTTCGCGGGGTCGATGCGCTCCCCGACCGGCTTCGTCGGGTCGTAGGTGTAGCGGACCTCGGCGGAGACCGCGATCGGGCAGTACCGCACCGAGCCGTCGGGCTGCGTCTGCCACTGCTGTTCGAGCCCGCGGTGGAAGGCGTCGCCGGTCATCGAGACCGTGACGATCGGCGAGTCGAACCCGTACACGGTCCACGCCTCGCCGAAGAGGATCGTCCCGTCGGCGTCCGTGGCGTTGGTCCCCTTCGCGTACGGCAGGTCGCCGGACAGCGGGCTCCGCCCCTGCGGCGGCAGGACCGGCGTGAACGCGAACCGCGCGTGCCCGTGGTCGCTCTGCAGGGTGTCCCATCGGATGAAGTCGGCGACCAGGTTGCCGAGCGTGCTCTCACCGTCGGCGTTCGGCGTCCGGGTGAGATCGCCGGTCTGCCGTGCGATCGGTGTGGCGTAGAGCTTGTCGGAGCTGCGGGACCAGTGGTCGGCGATGTCCTGGATCTGCGGATCGACCGGTACGTCCCTGGTCACCGCGTGGTTGGTGGAGGTGGTCAGCTCGCGGATGACGCGGCCGGTGTCCCGGTCGAGCTTCAGGTGGATCTCGCTGATGACCTGGCCGTAGCAGCCGGCCTCGACGACGGGACGCGGCACGCCGTTCGGGTCCGGGACCATCATGTTGAAGCGGCAGTGCCAGTGACCGGTGATGATCGCGGCGATGTCGGGGTCGGCCTTCGCCGCCAGATCGAACGCCGGGCCGGTCGGGTCCACGCCCGAGTCGAAGTCCGGCCCGGCGTACCCGCCCTCGTGCATGACGATGACGATCGCCTTGACGCCGCGGCGTTTCAACTCCGCCGCCGCCCGGTCGGCGGCCGCCACGAAGTCGGTCGTGGCGAGCGTCGGCTGGTAGGAGCAGTTGAATCCGGGACCGTCGACACAGCCGTCGACCGTGACGTGGACGAACCCGATCGGCAGCCGGCGCCCCCGGCCAGCGTCGACGTACTCGATGTTGTACGCCGGGACGATCAGCCGGCCGTTGTCTCGGTACACCACGTTGCCGCTGTAGTACCGGAAGTCGGCGCCATGGAAACGGCGGCCGGTCGAGTCGACGAAGCTGCTGAACGGTTCGTCGAGATGGTACGGCGCGCCCTTCTCCATGTGGTCGATCAGGAACCTCGGGCTCTTGTCCAGCTCATGGTTGCCGACCGAGGAGAACTGCAGCCCGAGAGCGTTCAACACCTCGATCGTGGGTTCGTTGTTCTGCGAATCAACGTAGTAGGGCCAGCCCGAGAAGTTGTCGCCGGCCGAGCAGAAGATCGAGTTGGGGTTGCCCTCGCGGAGCCGGTTCAGGTGCGTGGCGAGGTATCCGGCGCCACCGACGGTGAGTTTGATCCCGTCGGCGCCGGTGATGACTCCGCCGTCGTTCGGCGCCGGCGGCTGCAGGTACCCGTGCAGGTCGGTGATGTTCAGCAGTTGGACGTCGACGTACCCGGTGGCACTGGCCGGGTCCGCCGAGGCGCGTGTGGAAAAGGCGGTGGAGCCGACGGCCACACCGGCCGCCACCGCCCCGCCGGCGCGTAGCATCGCACGGCGGCTGACTGGCATCGCGTTGCTGTCCATGGGATCTCCCGTGTTGGCGGGCAGCAGCCACCCACGACGCGCCGAGGGGACGGGCGTCCACAATGGGCTCAAGAGGTCGGGGGTGGCGTGCGCTGGGGACGCACGGACAGAACATAGGGCGGCACCCGGCGGTTCCCCATGCAGTGGGCGGCTGTGCTTTTGCCCGATCCCGCTGACCTTGTGAACGGCAGGGATCCTCGGATACGTGATCTGACGCTGGGCAGTGGCACCTGAGTGATGGCGCTACGGCGGGCGACCCGCAGGTTCCGCCAGACCCACCGGGAGGCGCTCACCTACATCCTCCCTGTCAGGCGTGCTCGTGCCGCCGGACGCGAGCCCGGTAGGCGGAGGGACTCTCGCCGAAGCGGCTGCGGAATTGACGGCTGAAGTAGTACGGCGAGGAGAAGCCGACGTCAGCCGCGATCCGGCCGACCGGCCGGTCCGAGAGTTCCAGCAGCGACGCCGCCTTGCGCAGCCGGGTGGCCAGCACGACGTTCACGATCGAGTCGCCGATCTCCTGGCGGAACAGGTGCGACAGCCGGGACGGCGACAGCGCGACCGAGCGGGCCAGTTCCTCGATCGTGACCTGGCGCGAGGGGTCCGCGACGATGCGGTCAAGCACGCACTGGATCCGCGGATCGGGTAGGTGCTTCTTGCGCTGCTCGTGCTCGCCTACGGCGAGCAGCAGGATCTCCTCGATGGCGTTGAGCGCTAGTTCGGTCGCGAACATACCCGTCAGCGCACGGGACGGCGCGATCAGTCGCCCTTCCGCCACGTCCATCGTGGACTGCATCGCGTTGCGGTGCACGCGTTCGAACGCGGCGACGGCCTCGGCGAGGCGGTCGCCGGCGAGCCGGGTCAGGCTGAAGCCGGGCGAGATCTCGGGCAGCCGTAGCCAGGAGAACCAGGCCGCCCGCGGCTGGAAGTGCGCCCACCAGTAGCCCCACGGGCCACCGTCGGGTGAGGCGCGGTAATGCTGCACCGTGCCCGGTGCGATCAGGACGAGATCGCCGGGGTGGGTCACGAGGTGCTGCCCGCCGGCCCAGTAGTCGGCGGTGTTGCTGACGGTGAGGCTCAGCATCCAGTTCCGGGCGCCGTGCTCACGGTAGACGGTGAAGCCGGGCTTCTCGTCGAACCTGCCCGCGCACAACAGATCCGCAGCCGGAACCTCGGTGTACACGTGCTGGATTCGCGTCAACTACAGTCCGAGCGCCATCCGGTACCGGTTATAGATCGCCCGGTGCCCGGCGTCGTTCGGATGGAACCCGTCGGTGGTGTACTCGCCGAACGCCGGCACCCCCATCGGATGGCGGTTGGAGTCGCAGTCGAACAAGTCCGTGAACGGTACGTACATGCCGTCGTGCTCGTACGCCTGCTCCGCGATCAGCGCGTTGTAGCGTGCGACGCCGCGGCAGTCCGTCCACGTCCCTCCGTCGCTCGGCATCCACACCCCGCCGACCACCAGCAGCGCGTCCGGCGCGGCGGTGCGCACCTGGTCCAGCAAGGAGGCGCAGTCGGAGTAGAAGGCGCCGTAGTCCTGCGCCTCCCGCACGTTGTTGGTGCCCAGCATCACGAACGTCACGTCCTCGCCACCGCTGACGTTGGAGAACGAGGTGAAGACGGTGTTGCCGTCGGCATCGTGGGCGTGAGCGCACGTGCCGTAGGCGACCGGCCCGGCCGACTCCAAGCGGGATCGCATGAGATGGCGCCAGGAGTTTCCCAGGGTACTGGCGAAGGATCCCCGGTAGCCGACGGAGTCCCCAAGGAAGTTCACCCGCAGCGCTCCGCCGGCGGGCCAGATGATTTTTCCTGCCCGAGTCACTGTCCGGGCTCCTTTCGCCTCTGGTGGGCCGCCGGACGTGGCCGCACGTTGATGCCGCTGATGAGGCTTATGGCCAGGAGTACGAGAGCTCTGGGCCCGCCTGCTGGTCAGACCGTTTCACCGGCCTTCGCGAAGGTTGCGGGTCCAGTCGGCGACCTTCGCGCGCCATGTGTCGGTCTCCTCGGGTCGTCCAGGTACGCCGGGCCGCTGTTGCCAGGGCAGTGGTCCGTCGTCCGGGCGGTACTCCACGCCGAGCGCCGCGAGGCGGGGCAGGTGGTCGTTGAGTCGCTGCCGGAAGTCGGCCGGGTCCCGTTCCGGGGGGCTCCACACCGTCTCGGCGAACGCGGCGAGCCGAGGGAAGGCCATGTAGTCCAGGTGCCGCGGGGAGTCGATGAGCTCGGTCCACAGGCAGCATTGTGAGCCGATGACGTGCTGGGCGGCCTGGTCACCGGCGAGCGCGGCCGGTACGGGTTCGAAGGAGTAGACGTCGTCGAGGGTGAGCACCGTGCCGAACGGCACCGGCTCGTCCTCATCCGGCGCCTGCCGGTAGTCGAGGTAGGTCGAGGTGTTCGGGCAGGTGACCACGGTGTGTCCGGCCTTGGCGGCGACCACGGCGCCGTGGTCGTCGCGCCACGAGGCGATAACGGCGCCGTCGGGGGCTCCGCCTTCCAGGATCTCGTCCCATCCGACCAGCTGTCGGCCGCGCGCGGCGAGGTGGTCGGCGAACCGGCCGATCATCCAGCTCTGCAGCTCCTCTTCGTCTCGCAGGCCGAGCTCGGCGATCCGGCGTTGGGCGGCCGGGCTCGCCCGCCACTGGTCCTTGCGGCATTCGTCCCCGCCGACAGAGATGTACGGGCTCGGGAAGAGCTCGAGGACCTCATCCATTACGTTTTGGAAGAACGTGATCGTGCGTTTCTCGGTGTTCAGGACGTTCGCGCCGACACCCCACGTCGTCGCCACCTCGAGGGGTACGTCGAGGTTGCCGAGCTCGGGATGGGCGGCGATCGCCGCCTGGGTGTGTCCGGGCAGGTCGATCTCGGGGACCACCGTGATGTGCCGTCGCGCGGCGTGGGCGACGATCTCGCGGATGTCGTCCTGGGTGTAGTAGCCGCCGTGGGGGCGGCCGTCCATGGCGCCGTTCCAGCCGAGCTGGCTCTCCCGGCGCCACGCGCCGACCTCGGTCAGCCGCGGGTAGCGTCTGATCTCCAGTCGCCAGCCCTGGTCGTCGGTCAGGTGCAGGTGCAGGACGTTGAGCTTGTGCGCGGCCATCAGGTCGATGAACCGCAGCAGGTCCGCCTTGGTGAGGAAGTGCCGGGCGACGTCGAGGAGGCAGCCGCGCCAGGCGAAGCGCGGCCGGTCCTCGATGTGTACGGCGGGCAACGGCAGGGGCTGTCCGGTGGCCGCCCTGCGAAACGCCTCCGGAGGGAGCAGCTGACGGAATGTCTGCGCACCGTAGAAGGCGCCGGCCGGGTCGCCGGCCTCGATGAGTACGCCGCCGGCTCCCGTCGACAGCCGGTAGGCCTCCGGCGGCATCTCGCGTGCGGAGAGCGTGATCGTGCCCGAACTCGTTCCCGGTAGCAGCTCACCGCCGACGACCGGTCCGAGCTCGGCTCTGAGCCAGGCGGCCACCTCGCTGAACGCCGGATCGGTGGTCAGGGCGGTGTGCCGGTCGACGACGAACCGGCCCGGGCTGGTGTTGAGACGCACCGGCTTCGGGATGATCATCTATGTCCTTAACTCTTCGCAGGTGATCTTCGTGTCGGTGGAACACATCGGTCAGAGGGCACGGCGGGTCGCACGCACGCACGCCGGAGGCGCCCGGTGCGGCGGCGATGGCCGGTACCCCCGGCGAGGCGGGCTCGCCGGAGTGAGTTCCTTGGCTACTTGACCAGCGCGTTGCCGTCGGCGACGGCCCGGTCTGCGGCCTGCTGAGGGGTCAGCCTGCCGAGGTACATGTCGTTGAACGTCTGGTTGAGGCGGCTCTCGAACGCGGTGAATCCGGTGGTGATGGGCAGGTTGAACGTGGTGCCCCTGGACTCATCGAGGAAGGGCGAGACGTCCAGGCCCTTCTTCTTCCAGTAGTCGACGTAGCCCTGGGAGAGACCGTTCAGCGCCGGGAGGACGTAGCCGTCGTCGGACATGATCTTCTGCGCCTCGGGGCCGGACAGGAAGCGGACGAGCTTCATGGCCGCCGCCTTGTGCGGGGTCTTGGCGTAGACGGCCTCGGAGAGCCCGTTGATGTTCACCGCGCGTCCGGCCGGGCCCGCCGGCATCGGCGCGATGCCGATGGGGAAGCCGGCGCCGGGAGCGACGAACGGCAGGAGCGCGTTGTTGGCGGGGAACATCGCCACCTGGCCGCGTTTGAACATCTCGTTGATCTTGTCGCTGGGTGGGTTGGTCTGCGCGGCCGGCGGGGCCACGTGGTATTTGTTCACCAGGTCGACGCCGAACTGCAGGGCCGATACGGAGGCGGCGTCGTTGAAGGCGTACTTCCCGAACGGCCGGTCCACGATCCTGCCCCCGTTGGAGGCCACCCAGTTCATCCACTGCGTCTGGTAGTGGTTCCAGGACGCGAAGCCGTACTGCTTGACCGCGCCGGCGTCGAACCCGGCCTCATCCGGATGACGGCCCTTGTCGTCGACGGTCAGCTTCCGCGCGAGCTGCACCAGAGTGCCCGAGCCGTCGGGCGCCCAGGTGAGCTTGTCCGGCATGGTGACGCCGGCCTTCTTGAACAGGTCCTTGTTGTAGAGCAGCCCGACGATGCCGAAGTCCTTCGGCACGCCATACAGCTTTCCCTTGTAGGTATAGGACCGCACGACGTTCGGCTGGTACTGGGCGGTGTCGAGTTTGAGGGAGCTCAGGTCCGCCAGCACTCCCTTGGTCACGAACTCGGGGAACTGCGTGGTCTGCATCCAGAAGACGTCCGGTGCGGTGCCCGCGACCGCGTCCGCGGTCATCTTGGTCCAGTACTGGTCGTAGGGGAGCAGTTCGATCTTGACGTGGATGTTCGGGTCGGTCTTCTCGAAGGCCGCCATCACTTTCTGGTAGCCGACCTTCTGCTGGTCGTCCCAGAGCCGGTAGGTGAGTGTGACGTTGCCTCCGGAGTCTCCTGAACCGCCTCCGCAGGCGGCCAGGGTCCAGAGCAGCGCGGCGCCGAGCAGAGCCGCGATCGAACGGAATCGGGGGGAGGACATGGGGTGCTGACCTCTCTTTGTTCGGTCTTACTTCAGGCCGGTGAGGACCACCGAGCGGACGATGTATCTCTGGAAGGCGACGAAGATCGCCACCATGGGCAGCAGCGCGATCAGGCCGGCGGCCGTCATCAGGTTCGGGTCGACGCCGATGGCGCCCTTCAGCCCGGCGATCCCGACCGTGACGACCTTCGTGTCGTCGCCGCTGGTGATGATCAGCGGCCACATGAAGTTGTTCCACGTCGAGATGACCGTGATGATCGCAAGAGTGCCCATGGCGGGCCGGGACAGCGGCAGGACGATGCGCACCAGGATGGTGAGCGGTCCCGCGCCGTCGATGCGCGCCGCGTCCTCCAGCCCGGCGGGCAGGGCGCGGAAGAACTGCCGCATGAGAAAGATCCCGTACGGCGTGCCCAGGAGGTACGGCGCGAGCAGTCCCCACCATGTGTTGATCAGGTGCAGCTCACGCATGATGAGAAAGAGCGGGATCATGGTGACTGCGCTGGGCACCATCATCGTGGCGACGTACAGCCAGAACAGCACGTCCCGCCCGCGGAACCGGAGCCGGGCGAACGCGTACGCCGCGAAGGTCGTGAAGACGAGCTGTCCCACGGTCAGCGCCGCGGTCATCAGCACTGAGTGGGCGAGGTAGCCGGCGAAGCCGGAGCGCAGCACGTGGCCGAGGTTGGCGAGCGTGGGCGGCAGTGCGGGCAACCAAGGCTGGGTGGAGCTCAGCTGCCGCTGGGTCTTCAGCGCGGTCAGCACGACCAGCAGGTACGGGAAGACGGAGACGAAGGCGCCGATGACCAGCGTGGCGTGGAGCGCGGTGCGCTTGACCATGGTCTCTCCTCAGCTCAGGTCGTAGGTGGTGCGCTTGGCGAAGAACCGGACCTGGGCGAGCGTCACCGCGAGGATGAGCAGGAACAGCAGCACGGCGAGCGTTGAGGCGTAACCGAAGTCGAACTGCCGGAAGGCCGTGTCGTAGATGCGGAAGTTGAGCACCTCCGTGCTGTGGCTCGGCCCGCCGTCGGTCATCGCGAAGACCGTGTCGAACACCTGGAACGCCCCGACCAGGTTCGTCACGGTGACGAAGAACGTCGTGGGGTTCAGCAGGGGCAGGGTGATCCGGAAGAACCGCTGGATCGGGTTCGCGCCGTCGGTGGCCGCCGCGTCGTACAGCTCCTGGGGGATGCCCTGCAGGCCGGCCAGGAAGAACAGCATGGTGTAGCCGGTGTACTGCCAGACGTTCACCAGCGCGACGGACGGCAGCGCCCACGACGGATCGGTCAGCCAGTTCGGGCCGGTCACGCCGGCGAGGTCGAGCAGCCGGTTCAGCGCGCCGTCACGCGGGTCGAAGATCCAGGTCCACACCAGGCCCATGACGATCGGCGTCGCCATCCACGGCACCACGAACAGCGCGCGGTAGAACCGGACGCCGCGGACCCGCTGGTTCAGCAGCAGTCCGAGGAGCAGCCCCAGCACGGTCTGCAGCGGGATGCACAGCAGGACGAACAGGACCGTCAGCCACACCGAGTGCCACGTGCCGCCGTCGCCGGCAAGTCGCCGGTAGTTGGCGAGGCCGACGAAGGTCGGTTCGGAGAGCAGTTCCCAATGGAACAGGCTCAGTCCGAACACGATCAGGAGGGGGAGCAAGAGGAAGGCGAACACGCCGAAGAGGCTCGGCGCGACGAACAGGTAGGCGTACCGGTCCCCGCGCCACCGGCGCCGGCCGGTCACGACCGGAGACTCGGCCGTCAGACGGGACGTGGATCCGGCCCGGCCGGGCAGCGGCCTCGCGCTGTGCGTCACGACGGGTCCGTCCTCGTCGGGACCATGAGCCGCCGGGTCGTCTCCAGGCCCCACGCGTCCAGCGCGGCGATCGGGTCGCTGGACCCGCGAAGCCCGCCGCCGGACTCGATGTGCGCCGCCCACTCCTCGCGTGCCTCGACCTCGGGCCGGGCCATGATGCAGTCGGGATCGTTGACCCACCATCGGGCGTGCAGGAACTCCCGCGCCGCTCCAGTAAGCCGAGCGCCCAGTTGCGACGGCTGACTGATGTCGCCCGCCCTCGGCAGGACCCGCGGCGCGGTGTCGGGACTGACCCGCATGATGTCGACGAGGCCGATGCTCGGCAACATCGGCGCGCCGCACCCGTGCAACGTCGCGTCCGGACCGGCGCCCGTACGGATGAGCTCCAGACCCCGGCGGTAGGCCGCGATCGGATCGACGTCCTCGCGCCGCCGACCACGCATGGCACCGGCGTAGAGGTAGTCGAGCTTGAAGTGATCGATGCCCAGCGCGGCGAGGTTGCGGAAGACCTCGACCAGGTGAGCGGCGGCATGCGGATGGGTGACGTCGAGCACCGCCAGGTCCTGATCCCACATCGTCCCCGCGTGCGCGTCCCGTACGAGCCAGTCCGGGTGCGTCTGGTGGATCCGGCTGCGCCGGCCCACGAGGAACGGAGCCACCCAGATACCGGCCCGCCGGCCCGCCTCGCGCACGGCGCCGACGGCCCGCTCCAGCGACCCGAAGCCCGGCCGGAGCTCCAGCCAGTCGCCGATCTCGGCCTCGTAACCGTCGTCGATGAGGAACATGTCAGCGCCGATGCGGTGCCGCTCGGCGAGGGCGAGGTTGTCGAGGATGTCGGTGTCGGTGACCTTCTCCCAGTAGCCGTACCAGGAACACCACATCGGCGGCACCGCCGGGAACTCCGCGGGCGTGTGGCCCTCCGCCACGGTCGCCGCCCAGTGCCGGAGCGCCGCGCCGAGATCGCCGTCGCTCGCCGTGTGGCGTACGGGACCGTCGGCGGACACACGCAGCCGGTCGCCGTGCCGGCGGGCCCGGATGGAGGGCACCAGCGTCGGGCCGGGCGCCGAGAAAACCGACACCGGGCCGCCGTCGCCAGGATCCACGGCCAGCAGGCCCTCGCCCTGGAAGACTCCGGCCGGGACCGGTGTCTGCGGGCGATAGCAGATCGTCTGGATGTTGTCGTCGGCGGCCCGCGGCGGGGTCTCTTCGAGACGGTAGATGCCGGTCGGGCTCCACGACTGCCAGCCGAACTCAAAGACCCGCGTCCGCAAGGTGACCGTGATCTCTCCGACGTCGGTGAACGACATCAAACACCCCACTTCGGGAGCTACTTACAAAGAAGACCATCATTAGTACCTCGGCATCCCGGTCGAGGGCAATGGTACGGAGAAGGTATCTTGGCTTTTGCCTACTGCGAGCCGACGGGATCGCCTGACTTTAGAAGGGGACCTTCCGATGTCGACTGTGTCACCCAAAGGCGGCGATCTGTCCAGGTTGCGGCAGCTCAACTCGGTGTCCGTGATCAAGGCGCTGCGTGGTGCGGGGCCCGCGACCCTGTCGATGCTCGCCGAGCGCACGGGCCTGTCGCGACCGTCGACCAAGGATGTCGTCGACGACCTGACCAGCCTCGGATGGGTGGAAGAGGTTCCCCCCGCCGCGGGCACCATGGGCAGGCCGGCGCGACGCTACCGGTTCCGTGCGGACGGCGGCCATCTCGTGGGCGTCGATATCGGTGCACACAACATCCGCGCGGCTCTCGCCGACCTCGATGGCAACGTCCTCGCCGAGACGCGTCAAGCGGCGCGGCCAGACGCGCCGCTTGAGGAGCGGTTGGCGGCGATCAAGCGTGCGGTCATGGGCTGCCTCGATCTGGGCGGGCCGACGATGTCCGACCTATGGATGGTGGCGGTCGGCACGACCGGGCTGGTGACTCCCGAGGGGCGCATCATCATGTCGGCGTCGATTTCGGCGTGGAAGGACTTGAATCTGGCGGGTCTGCTGAGGGAGATGTTCCCCTGCCGCGTGTTGATCGAGAACGACAGCCGCCTGGCCGCACTGGCCGAGACGAGGCGCGGGGTGGCACGAGGCGCCGGGGACGTCGTGTTTCTACACATCGGGCGGCGTATGGGCACCGGATTGATTCTTGACGGCAAGCTGCACCGTGGCTTCGGTGCGGCGGCAGGGGAGATCGTCATGTTGCCGGAGACCCGCTGGGTCACCGCGCCGGATGATCTGAACGGCTGCGCGATCGTCCCGAAGGGCACTCCGATCGAGGACGCGGCCGGCTTCACTCTGGCTGCAGCGAGGAACGGCGATCCGACGGCGCTGGACGCCGTAGGACGCTTCACCGAGAAGCTCGCAGTCGGCGCCGCCGCAGCGGTCCTCCTGCTCGACCCAGAGATCGTGGTGCTGGGCGGAGGCTTCTCTCGCTCGGCCGACGTGCTGCTGCCGCCGCTGCGCCACCGGCTCGAGCGTGTCTGCCTGCGCATGCCGAAGCTCCGCGGGTCCACGCTGGGCGACGAGTGCGTGGTGCTCGGTGCCATCGACTATGCAATCGACCACCTCGACCAGTTCTTCTTCGCTCCCGACGGCCCCGCCCTGCGCCCGGCCGTCGTGCCCGAACGGACTGTCTAGGAGCCCGGGGTGGACCGCGGCGATCATGGCGTAGCGCCTCACCGCCTCAGCGGCCTGGGGTTGCGTCCGCGGGAGTGGCTGTGGCCGCACCCGGAATCTGCGGCCACAGACGCTGGCGCTGCTGCGCAAGGCGGGCGTGCTGAACAAGGAGGTGACCTTCTACACCTCCACGGTCGCCAACGGCTTCGTCGACGCGGCACATCTGTTCGCCCAGCAGGCGGGCGAGGCCGCACTACGGGTGAAGATCATCACCGGCCCGCCCGGGAGCTACTACACCGACCAGCGCAAAACGGGACTGCTGGGCAACCACCGCTGCGGTGCCATGCCGATCCCGACCTACATCAGCGACCGCTTGCTGACCGGCTCCCGGCAGAACGCCGCCGCCTGGAGTCGCGCTGGCGGGCACCAGTGCCGCGAACCGGCAGTTCGTCCGCTCGCCAACAGCGGCACCTGCGGCGACGCCGGCGGGACGTACGCCACGGCGTCCGGCGGCAACGCCATGTCCTCGCTGATCATGCCGCACGAGATCGGGCACTCGCTCGGCGGCCGCCAGGACGAGTACAACTACTACCAGCGCGGGGTGTCCGGCGGCGCGTACACCGACGGGGAGCCCGACTCGATCCACCACACCCTCCTCACCGAACGCCAGATGCGGCAACAGCGGGCCAAGTGGTGGCGCTGGCTCGGTGAGACCAGCACGACGGGCGGCGTCATCGGCCGCTACGAGGGTGGCATGTACAAGCGTCAGGCCGGGCACGCACACCCTGACCGCCAAGTGGTGGACCTGACCGGCTTCGTACGTGACCCGGCGATCAGGTCGTCGGCGGCCGTCACCCAGACCCGTACGTGGACGGTGGACACCCGCGTGACGACCGCGACGGCGGGCACCGCGCCCGGCTTCACCGACTCCACCCCGGCGAGCACCGATGTGGGGGCGGACGACGTGATCTACGCGGAGACGACGCACCCCGCCGACTCGGTGCCGGCCGTCCGGTGGACCGTCGACGGCCGGCGGGTGACCACCACGGGCAACGAACGTGACCTCGACCTGCGCCGCTTCCACCTCACCTCCGGGACGCACACGGTCACCGCGCGGGTGGTGGACGCGGGCACGCAGTCACCGCCGCTGTCCTGGAAGGTCGACGCGCAGCGTCCCGTGGTCGCCGCCCGGTTCAGTACCCCCGCCGCCTCAGAGGGCCGGGCCAAGGTCCTCGACGACCGGTTCACCATGAAGCTGAGCCCCTCCGACGACACCGCCGGGGCCACGCTGGCGGAGTTCCAGGTCGACGGCGACGGCTGGTACCGCTACTTCGGCTGGCCGACCGACTCCACCGCGCCGTTCCTCTTCACGCCACTGGGCACGAACATCGACGACCTCTACTACGGCAAACTCGGCAGGCCCACAAGGGCCGTCGCCTGGGAGGAGGTGCCGCCCGGGTACGGCCGGCACACGATCGAGTACCGCGCCGTCGACGCCGCCGGAAACATCGGGAGGACCACCAAGGTCGAGGTGATCCTCCGCAAGTCCGGCTGAGGCAGTCCTGCGGTCGCGCGTAGACAACCTGAGGGCCGGACGGGTGCCTGTGTTGAGATGCCAGGGAACGGAGCGTCCGGAGAGGGCCGTCACTGCCCGACGACCGGCGTTACGTCATCGGAACCCGTCGCCCAACGTCCACGCTCCAAGAGTCGCGATATCAGACGATCGCATTTATGCGACCAGCACCAATACGCATGTGTTTTGTATATGGTGCGCACCTTCTGCCGGTCGTATGGTTAGCGGGATTTTCCCGCTTCGGTAATCGAAGGGATTCACAGCCATGCGTCAACGATTCAGCGCTCTTCGAATGGCATCGGTCGGCTTGGGCGGCATCGCGCTCACCGCGACGCTTGCACCCGCCCCGGCCTTCGCCGAAACCGTCAGATCCTCGGTCAATCGGAACGTCGAGCTCGTCATCGGCGTGACGAACGTGTCCAGCACGCAGGTCAAGCTCGGAACGGTGACGGTCACACTCGTCGACGGGCTGGGGCACAGCGGGGCGAACTACGACTTCCGCCTCTACATCGCGAGCACACTCATAAAAAATGACAACCACACGTGCACGAGAGACGAGTGTGCCCGCCAATGGGCCATCAACAAGACGTACACCAAGGGCACCGTGGTGATCGGACGCATGGTGGTGCCCGGTGGCTCGGATGTCGGGGCGCCCCGCATCACTCTCTGACCTCGATCGTTCACTCCCCGGCCGAGTAGAGCCGGTGCTCTGTCCATGAACGTTGGCCGGGGTGGTCGACACGCCGGTCAGCGTTCGTGGTCGGTGGCCGGTCCGGGGTCAGGCCGGCCGGATGGCGGATCCGGTTCGGGTTCGCCTAGCGGGTGACGATTGTCAGCGCTGAAGTGCGGTCGAGCCGGTCCAGCTGGCCAGAAGATCGAGTGCCTGGCGTTCGGGCGAGTCGGGTTCGGACGAGTAGATGGTGATACGGAGCCCGGGTCAGCGGGCAGATCGACCCACGCAGAGATTCACCCAGGTCAGCAGTGCTCGGGCGCCCCACTTTTTCAGGGGCAAGTAGCTAGCAGCTAGCTGAGCACCTCCTCAGGGCTGGCTGAGGGCGGGATCCCGTCGTGGCCCCGGGTGTCGCGGCGGATCGCTGAGGCCTGTCGCCCCACGCCGTCCGTACGCGGGGCTGGCTCTGACCGGGCGGTCAGAGCCAGCCGGACTCCGCGGCGATTCGGACGGCATGGGCGCGGCTATGGGCACCCAGCTTCGCGGTGGCGGAAGCGAGATAGTTGCGGACGGTGCCGTTGGCCAGGAACAGTTCTACTGCGATCTCCCGGACCTCGTGACCCGCCGCGTATCGCCGGAGAATCCCGGCCTCCCGAGGCGAGAGCGGATTCGGCCTCCCTTCCAGCGCCGCCACGGCGAGCCGGGGGTCGATGACACGGCCGCCGGCGCTGGCCTGGCCGATCGCGTCGAGCAGCTCCTTGGCCGGCGCCTCCTTGACGATGAACCCGCTGACGTTCGCCGCGATGGCCCGGCGGAGATGGTCGGGACGCACGACGCCCGTAATGATCGTGATCGCACACCGCGGAAGCCGCCGGTGGAGCTCTTCGACGACGCTCAGCCCGTCCACGCCCAGGAGATCGATGTCGAGCAACGCGACGTCCGGGCGGTGCTCCACCGCAGCGGGGAGCACCGCCCGTCCCGTCGTGACCTCGGCGACGACCTCCGCGTCGCCGTGCCCTTCGAGCAGGGCCGCCAAGGCACCCCGTAGACATGGGTCCTCGGCGACCAGAAGCCGGGGTCTCCGGCGTGCGTCACCGGCCACCGGTACGGCGACGGCTCGGCTATCGGATGTAGAGCTCGTAAGAAGGGCTCGAAAGCGGGTAATCGACGCACTTGTACTCGTTCCAGCCCTCACGCTCGTACTGCTGGCCCGCGTCCACGCAGGCCTTGTTGCTCCAGTACGAGTCGATATAGGTCCAACTGGCTTGGGCACTGGCATTGATCCGCGGGGCGGCCTGGGCACTCGTGCTCAGGCCGCCGACCACGAGGGCGACGATCCCGGCGCTGACGACCGCTGCGATCAGGCGCATTGTGTCTTCCTTCCGAGCGAGAGGAGTCGTTCCGGCTGAATGACGCGGCCGCCGCGGAGAGAAGCGGCGGCGATCTTCACGGTGGCGGCTAGACACGACACACTCCGCCGGACCACGGTGACCTCCTGGGCGCACGGGGCCGGAAGATCATGCGCCTCATTTGTACATATCCGGCCAACCGCCAAAACTCATCGGTCTGGACACAAGATCCACATAGACGACCGCGGCCGCGAAGGTGGCATGGGGACCGTTGGCAGCCGCCGCAGTCTTGGATGCAAACTGATCCGCTCGTAGAGGTAGTCCAGGATCGCCCGCGCGGCTCTCTCCTTCTCCCAGGGCACGCGACCTCTATCCCAGATCACCACCGCAGATTTGATGCCGAGACGAGCCGCCGCCTCAAGAAGCTTGCGTCGCAGTTGGCTGACCAGCTCGCCACCCGCGTCGGCCAGGAAGGTGCCTTTGTCGGGCCTCCACTTGATTTCCTCGCCCTCGGGGATTCCCAGACGGGTGCGGATGTCCGTAATCGCGGTCGCGTAGGGTGCGACGGCTTCCTCGGGGACCATCACACCGCCGATGCCAACGAGTTCGCCCATGCCCTCGGCGCGGCGGGTCAGGCTGTCCGCTGTCGTCAACGTAGATCACGTCCATGGCCCCTGCCTCGTTTACCGACGTTCATAGCCACCGGCATCCTGGCTCGGTCGGTGATCGCGAGCCGGAGGCCGTCCCCGTCCACTGAGACAGGGACGTTAGATAGGACGCTTGACCATTCACTAACGATGGCTCCGCAAGGGATCCAGTCATCCGTAATTACCGATTGGTTGAGGTGACGGGCCGTCTTAGCTCACTTGCGGGGGTAGGGCCAGGCAGCGAGCACTGTGTGCAGTTCGTTGAGGTTGAGGGCGTACCGATCGTCGTGGGAGAGCCCGGAGTCCTTTACCTTTGCTGACCAGATCGGTTGGAAGCTCTCGAGCATCCGCAGGTAGGTCGCCAGCCTGGGCGAGTGCGAGTTGCCGCGCTCGTGCTCGTCATCGAAGTTCTCGGCCAGGTCCTGCCATCGGTCGGTGTCAATGAGGTGCTGGGCGTAGTTGGCCAAGCGGCTCTCATACGCGTCGTTGAAGTCGAACCCTTGGAAGGACAACCGCACCTCTGCGCCCTCGCCGAGTGAGTTCTTCTCGGCCGCGTCGAGTCGATCGAGGCTGGCCTTCAAGACGCAGAACATGTCCAGCAGGTCCCGAAGCAGGCGGCAGTCCCGCCGCGACAGCTCGGGGGAGATGCCCGCGAACACGCGGTAATACTCGCCGGTGTAACCCTTGGTCAGGACCTCGACCATGCGCCGGTGATAGTCGGCCTCGTGCTCGTCGTCGGAGTGAAGCATGGCGAGGCTCTCGTGCTGCAGCGCCAAGTGGCACCGCTCGACCACGGTCAGCGTCAGCGGCGTGCTGCTCGTGTCGTCGGTGGGCACGTCCCTGCCCAGCATCTCGAAGATGCTGGCGCGCAGGAGATCGCTCACCGTCGCGCCGCGGCCACGAGCGAGCGCCTCCAAGTCGTCCCGGGCCTTGTCGTCGACCCGCAGTGTGATGGTGGCCATAGGACTCACCTCCTGCATTGGAAGCAGAACCGTAATACGGTAACACAGGTCGTAGTACCGTAATACATCTTCGCCTGGTGCTGTTCCCCCACAGCCCCTTGGCTTCGCCGAATCGGCGGGGTTCGCGGTGGTGACGGGGGTTCCTTCGTGTGGCCGGGACGGAGCGGCCGACGTGTCGGGGGATGTGGGCATGCCGAGTTGGACGGCCTGGTTCTAGCGGTGTCGATCTGAGTGATCTCATCCGTCGGTGCCGGCGAGGCTGACTTTAAGTCCCTCGATCTCGCCGAGCCAGCCTTCGCGTTCGGCCGGCGACGCGGTCGTACAGGTTGTCTGGATCTCCTCGAACCGGCCTCGCTGGGGGCCAGCCTCAGGGTGAACTCAGCATGCTCACGTCGATGGCGCGGTTTAGTCGTTGAGGGCTGCGATGTACCGATCTTCAGTTGCGAGTGCGCGCAGGAGCGGTCCGGCTAGTACTACATAGCTAGATCTGGATCGTCTGGAGGTGTAGCCGTCGTCGGAAGTGGTGTCTGCGTGCTGTG